>JAEUMA010000303.1 GCA_016793565.1 Rhizobiaceae bacterium | reverse complement strand
CGGGCGGCGACGCGCTTCGCTACGGCGTCGGCATCGGCCGCGACGGCTTCCTGTGGTCAGGCCGCGCCAATATCCAGTACGGCCGCAAATGGCCGACCTGGACGCCGCCGGCGGAAATGATCGCCCGCAAGCCCGAACTGGAGAAATGGCGCGGCGGCCAGCCCGGCGGGCTGGAGAACCCGCTCGGCGCGCGGGCGCTCTACATCTACAAGGACAACCAGGACACCGGCTTTCGCGTTCACGGCTCGCCGGAATGGTGGTCGATCGGCCAGGCGATGTCGTCCGGCTGCGTGCGCATGATCAACCAGGACGTCATCGACCTTTACGACCGCGTCCACGGCAAGACGCCGATCGTGGTAGTGTAGCGCCACCCTCCCCCATCCAGGGAAGGGAAGCGTCGCTTTAAGCGTTCGCCGCGACCAGCGCTTTTTCCAGCTTGGACATGCCCTCCGCCAGCACCTCGTCGGAGATGGTGAGCGGCATCAGGATGCGGATCGTGTTGGCGTGCACGCCGCATGACAGCAGCACCAGCCCTTCGGCCAGCGCGGCCTGCGTCACCCGCTTGGTGGCGTCGGCATCCGGTTCGCTGCCGCCGCGCGCCTTGACCACGTCGAACGCCACCATCGCGCCCGGACCGCGCAGCGCGTCGATCGGCACCGTGTCGTTGCGCTGCGAAAAGCGCACGATGTCCTTCTTGATGCGCTCGCCGAGCGCGTTGGCGCGGTCGGCCAGTTTTTCTTCGGCGAGCACGTCGAGAACGGCCAACGCCGCCACACAGGCCATCGGGCTGCCGGCATAGGTGCCGCCCAGCCCGCCGGGCTCCGGGCCATCCATGATCGCAGCCTTGCCGATGACGCCCGACAGCGGAAAGCCACCGGCCAGCGACTTGGCGACCGTCATCAGGTCAGGCTCGACGCCGCTGTTTTCGATACCGAACATTTTTCCCGTGCGCGCAAAGCCGGTCTGCACCTCGTCGGCGATCAGCAAGATGCCGTGCTGGTCGCAGAGTTTGCGCAGCGCTTCCAGCAGTTCGGTAGGCGCCGGGTGGAAACCGCCCTCACCCTGCACCGGCTCGATGATGAAGGCGGCGACGTTGACCGGATCGACATCGGCGCGGAACAGGTATTCGATCGCCTTCAGCGTGTCGGCGACGGTGACGCCGTGCTGCGGCACCGGGAAGGGTGCGTGCCACACGCCGCCCGGCATCGGCCCGAACTTCTTCTTGTAGGGCGCGACCTTGCCGGTCAAGGCGCTCGCCATCAGCGTGCGGCCGTGAAAACTTCCCGAAAAGGCAATGATGTTGGTGCGGCCGGTATAGGCCCGCGCGATCTTGATCGCGTTCTCCACGGCCTCCGCGCCGGTCGAGAACAGGATCGACTTTGCCGGCCCCTTGAATGGAGCGAGCGCGTTCAGCCGCTCGCAAAGCTCGATATAGGGCTCGTAGGGCACGATCTGGAAGGCGGTATGGGTAAAGTGGTCAAGCTGCTCGCGCACCGCCGCCATCACCTTCGGATGCCGGTGACCGGTATTCAGCACGGCGATACCGCCGGCGAAATCGATGAAGCGGCGGCCTTCCACATCCCAAAGCTCGGAATTCTCCGCCCGATCGGCGAAGACCGGATTGGCCGTGGAGACGCCGCGCGGAATCGCCGCCACCCGCCGTGCCTGCAAGGATTCGTTGCTGCCCATTTTCGGCCTCCGCCTTCTCATGCATCCAATCCGGCGTCATTGCCACGGACGTTGGACGATATGCCATAGACCACAGGCGGGGGAAGCCATGGTCAGCGCCGACAGGCGGCGGCGCGAATGTCGTTGCGCGCGCGGGGCGGTACGGCTTATGAGACGCGGGCAGGTTCCATGCGAGGAGAGCGCCTATGGCGGCAACGTTCGTGATCGCGCAAGGCGGTGGCCCCACCGCCGTCATCAACCGGACGCTGGTGGGCGCGGTCAGCGAGATTCGCAAGCGCCATCCCGGCGCACGCGTTCTCGGCGCGCGCCACGGCGTGCGCGGCATCCGCGACGGCGACTATGTCGACCTTTCCGCCCTGCCTGAAAAGCAGCTCGATCTGATCGGCCGCACGCCGAGCGCCGCGCTTGGCAGCACGCGCGACAAGCCGGACGCCGCCTATTGCGAGGTCATCCTGGCCGGGCTGAAGAAGGCCGGCGCCGATGCCTTCATCTATATCGGCGGCAACGACACGGCGGGGACCCAGCAGATCCTGACCGAGGCGGCCGCCGGCACGATGACTTTCGTGCACGCGCCGAAGACCGTCGACAACGATCTCGTAGAGAACGACCACACGCCGGGCTTCATTTCCGCAGGCGATTTCGTGGCGGGCGCGTTCCTCAGTGTCGACCTCGATTTCCGCGCTCTGCCAGGCGTCTACGTAGCCATCGTGATGGGCCGCCATGCCGGCTTCCTCACCGCCGCGAGCGCGGCCTGGCGCATCGACGGCGACAGCGGGCCGCATCTTATCTACGTGCCAGAGCGCGCCTTCTCCGCAAAACGCTTCATCGAGGACGTCCGCGAGACGCTTGACAGGCACAAGCGTTGCATCGTCGCCGTCTCCGAAGGCGTCTCGACGGCCGACGGCAAGGCGCTGGTCGAAAGCCTCGTTCCCGCCGACCGGCTGGAGCGCGACGCCCACGGCAACATCCGCCTTTCCGGCGGCGACCTCGGAATGGCCTTCGAACGCGCGCTGGCGGACGGGCTGCCCGGCAAGCGCGCGCGCGTCGACACGCTGGGCTACATGCCGCGCGGCTATGTCGGCATGATCAACGAAACGGACAGCCGCGAGGCCTTCGAGGCCGGTGCCTTCGCCGTCGAGGCTGCAGACCGGGGCGGCGGCTCGGTGGCTCTGCAGGTGGAGAACGGCCGCACGGTCATGAAGCTGGTACCGCTGGGCAACGTGGCCGGCAAGACGCGGCATATGCCCGACAGCTTCCTCGAAGCCGACACCAACCGGCTCTCGACAGAGGGGCTCGCCTATTTCGAGCGCCTGCTGCCGCGCAAGTTCGACGTCGGCAAGCCCTTCGTCTGACGGCCAGCGAAAGGCGGCGGCGAGCGGTGACCAGGCATCACGAAAGCTGGCGCCGCCGCCTTTACCGCAGCCTCGACCCCAGCGCCTGGCACAAGCCTGGCGTCTCGCCGCTCAACCGCGCCATCATAGTGCTGATCCTGCTGGCGGTCGCTACCGCCGTGCTGCAGACCGAGCCCACCATCCGCGCCGGCCGCGAACTGCTGTTCCGGCGCCTGGAGATCGTATTCGCCATTGCCTTCCTGGCCGAATACGTCGCCAGGCTTTGGATCGCGGCGGAGAACCAGAAATACGGCCCCGGCTGGCGCGGCATGTTGCGCTACGCCGTCTCCCTGCCCGCCTTGGTCGATCTGCTGGCGTTGCTGACGCTTTTCATGACGGTGTTCGGCAGCGAGGGCGCGTTCCTGCGGCTGTTCCGGCTGGTGCGAATCATGATGCTCGCCAAGTTCGGCCGCTACTCCACCGCGCTGCAGTCGATGTGGGGCGCCGTTCATTCCCGTCGCTACGAACTGCTGATGAGCGTCGGCATAGCGGCCATGCTGGTGCTGATCTCGTCTTCGCTGCTGTTCCTGGTGGAGGGCGGCGTGCAGCCCGACGATTTTGGCAGTATCCCACGCGCCATGTGGTGGTCGGTGGTTACGCTGACCACGGTCGGCTATGGGGACGTCCGCCCCGTCACCGTGCTCGGCCGCATCCTGGCTGGGATGACGGCGGTCAGCGGGCTCGGCCTGATCGCCATGCCGACCGGTATCCTCGCCGCGGCTTTCAGCGACGCGATGCAGCGCCAGCGCGAAGAAAAAGAGAAACGGCAGGCCGAGCGCGCTGCCCATAGGCTCGCCGAAAAGACCGCCGATATACCGGAGACCGCAGACATGGACTACGCCGGCGACAAGGACTGGGCGCTCGAAAGGGCGCTTTCACTGCTCGACACGTTTCCGCTTGTCGACGCGCACAACGACCTGCCCTACCTCATCCGCTACGGCCCGGCGCGGGGCGACATCCGTTCCTACGGGCTGGACAGGCTGAAACCGGGCGCCGAAACGGACATTCCGCGCATGCGCCAGGGCCGTATGGCAGCGCAGGTCTGGGCCGCCTTCATTCCCGCAGGCAATCCCGACCCGGCGCGCGCGACGCTTTCGCAGATCGAACTCATCCGACAGTTGAGCGACGTCTATCCGGAAACCTTCCGCCACACCGTTGCGGCCACGGAGATCGCGGCGGCCAA
>JAEUMA010000300.1 GCA_016793565.1 Rhizobiaceae bacterium | reverse complement strand
ACAGCACGAAGGTAATGGCGACCGTTGTGCCGCCCGAAAGCAGGTTGCCGGCCGCCTGCGATAGAATGCCCGGCTGCGAGACGACGACCCGTTGGACGCCCGGCTCCTCACCCACCTGCGTCACGCGCTCGACCTGCTCGGAAATGCGCAGCATGCGGTCGAAGGGATGACGCAGTTCGTCCAGTTTCTCAGAAAGCTGCGTGCCGATCCTCGGCGCGTTGTTGGCGAGGTCGATCACCGGCCCGCTCAGCATATAGCCCGCGCCGCCGATGAAGAGGCCTGCGAACACCACCAAAAGCGTCGCGGAGACGCTCTCCGGAATCCCCCGCTTGCGCAGAAAGCGCACGATCGGCGTCAGCATCAGGGCAAGCAGAAAAGCGAGCAGCACGGGCATGAAGAAATCGCGCGCGAAATAGAGCGCGTAGATTGCCGTGAATAGGAATATGCCAAGCAGGAGCCGGCGGATGCCGCGAAGCTCGCTTCGGCGCGTTACGGCCGGCGCCCCGTTCGTTTCGTTGCCCATCGGATCCCCCCAAGCGGGACGGCGGCACGCCATTGCCCGCGAGGTCCAGAACGTGGCAGTCAGGGGAAGGTTCCGTGCGAGACCGCCGGCCGCCACCCAAGCACCGACCTAACCCATGAATTCAGGGCAGCGTTGCAGGATTGCGACTTGAACTCACGGCCGACTTGCGTATGTAAGCACCGCAGACCGACTCTAGGGAAAGAGACTTGGCTATCTACCGCGAAAAGACCTTCGCCGAGCGGCGCGACTCGGCGAATGACGCAAAGAAGGCGCTCCTAGAAAAATTCAAGACCCGTCCCGCCGCCGACTCCCCCGAAGTCCTGGCCCGTCAGGCCGAACGGAAGGTTGTTCTGGAAGCGCGCGCGCAGCGTGAGGCCGAGCGTGCTCGGCTGCGCGAAGAGCGGCTGGCACGCGAAGCCGCCGAGAGGGCCGAGCGCGAGCGTATCGCCGAAGAGGCGCGGCGCATCGCCGAGGAAGAGGCCAAGGCCGCGGAAACGCTGCGCATGGCCGAAGAGAACGAGCGCATCGCGCGCGTTCTCGCCGACGAAGCCGAGCGGAAGGCCAAGCGCGATGCGCGCTATGCCGCCCGCAAGCAGCGTGTCGGCCGTCAGCCGCCCAAGATGTAGCGGTCCATTCGCGCGGTAGTGCGGCGGCGCTGACTGGTCTGCCGCGCTTCACGCGAAACAGAGGCGTAAGCCGAGACAAGCGTCGCGCTTCATGCGTGACGACGGCGGGTTTTTGTCCGTCGCCTGTCTATTCTCCGTCGTCGACCACGCGCAGGCGAAGCTGGCCGGTTTTGGAATCAGCGGTCCGTTGTTGCGGCTGCATGCGATCCATCCGCTCCGCCTCGCTGCCCAGTTCCAGAGCCTCTATCCTCTGGCCGCGTTTCGTCACCTTGTCCGTCGAGGTGGCGATCAGTTCGATGTCCTTCTGCGTTTGGATGAAGTGCTGTTGCAGCTTGCGCACGCGGTCGTCCAGCCGCGCGACGTCCTCCATCAGCCGGACCACTTCCGCCTGGATCAGATGAGCCTGCTCGCGCATGCGGGCGTCCTTGAGGATGGCCTGCATCACCTGCACGGACAGCATCAGCAGCGAAGGCGAGACTATGACGACGCGCGCGCGATGGGCGCGTTGCACGACCTGCTCGAAATTCTCGTGGATGTCGGCGAAGATCGATTCGGACGGCACGAACAGGAAGGCCGTTTCCTGCGTCTCGCCCTTGACGAGATATTTTTCGGCGATGGCGCGAATATGAACCTCCATGTCGCGCCGGAAAGCCTGCGCCGCGACCTTGGCGGCACCTTCGCCGTCGCCGGCCGTGCGGAAGGCGTTCCAGGATTCGAGCGGAAACTTGGCATCGATCACCAGCGACGGCGTGCCGTTGGGCATGCGGACCAGACAGTCCGGACGGTTGCCGTTGGAGAGGGTCGCCTGGAACTCGTAAGCGCCGGACGGCAGGCCGTCGGCCACGATCGCCTCCATGCGCGACTGGCCGAACGCGCCGCGAGTCTGCTTGTTCGAGAGAATCGACTGCAGCTGCGAGACATGGCCGCTGAGAGACTGGATATTGCTCTGCGCCGCGTCGATGACGGCAAGGCGCTCCTGTAGGCGAGCCAGGTTCTCATGCGTCAGGCGGCTCTGCTCGCTCATCGTCTGGCCGATGCGTCCCGTCATGGCGTCCAGCCGCTGCGACAGCGACTGCGTCATCTCGGCCTGTCGCGCACCGAAGACTTCGGCGACGGTTCCCAGCCGTCCCTGCATTTCCGACTGCGCCTGTAGCAGGCCGGCCATACGCGCCTCCATCTCGCGGGAACGTTCGACCGCCTCGGCGGCACTGGCCGCGCGGGCTCGCGATGACCGCACTAGAGCCACGGCCAGCAAAAGCAGGAGAAGAGCCAGCAAGAGCGCGGCGGCCATCGCCGTGCCTCCGAGCGTCACGGTGGAAGCGCCGACCCGGAGCAGAGGTGTGGACAGGAGGAGGGCATGATCATCCATCGCGCGATGATAGCCGATTCTGACTCGTTGACGAGATCAAAACATGAACATTTCAGACAACAACGGCACCGCCGTTGACGAAAA
>JAEUMA010000277.1 GCA_016793565.1 Rhizobiaceae bacterium | reverse complement strand
CGATGACATAACGCATGTGGCCTCTCCCTCCGCTCATGACCGATGGTGCGGGGGCTGACGGTTTTCTCGCCGGCGGCGGCGAACCGCAAGCCATGTTCGGCCGTATTGGTTGAGATTGCGTGACGAAGCAGGCAAGGAACGATCACATGCCGGCAGACAGACGTGCCGCCGACGACCGGCCGGCCGTGGTGCTTTTTCGCAGCGACCTGCGCATGCGCGACAACCGCGCGCTTGCCGCGGCGGTCGCCAGCGGAAAGCCGGTGATCCCCGTCTTCATCCTCGAAGACGCCGCCCAGGGTGGGCGCCAGCCGGGTGCGGCGCGCCGATGGTGGCTTCACCATTCGCTGGAGAAGCTGGGAAAGGCCCTCGATGCGCTCGGCTCGCCGCTCGTGCTGCGCCGAGGCCGTACGGCCTTAGTGCACGAGATCGTCGCCGAGCATGGCGCCGATATGGTGCTATGGAACCGGCGCTACGATCCGGCTGCAGTCGCGGTCGATACTGCCATGAAGGCAGGGCTTCGCAAGGCCGGCATCGCGGCGGAGAGCTTTGAGGGCCATCTGCTGCACGAGCCGTCGGTGCTGAAGACCTCCGGCGGCGGTCCCTACCGCGTCTACACACCGTTCTGGCGCGCGCTTGCCGGCCAGCCGGAGCCGCGCGATCCGCTGGCCCCGCCGAAATCGCTGCGTCCGCCGTCTGAGCATGCGAAATCGGACAGCCTGGCGTCCTGGCGGCTGCTGCCGACGACACCGGACTGGGCCGGCGGCCTGCGCAAGAGCTGGCGGGCGGGCGAAGAGGCCGCACACGAAAGCCTGGACGATTTTCTCGATGGCGGCCTGGACGATTACGCGGGCGGGCGCGACATTCCCGGCCGGGACGCGACGTCGCGGCTTTCGCCCCATCTCGCGCATGGCGAGATCACGCCCTATCAGATCGTCCATGCGCTGCGGTCGCGGCGGCTGCGCGCGCCGGCGCGGGACATCGAACGATTTCGCATGGAGATCGGCTGGCGCGAATTCTGCTACCATCTGCTCTTCCACAACCCCGGCCTGGCGACGAAGAACTACAACGCCGCCTTCGACGCCTTTCCCTGGCGCGAAGACGCCAACCTCTTGGCCCGCTGGCAGCGGGGTACGACGGGATATCCCATCGTCGATGCCGGCATGCGGCAGCTTTGGCAGACAGGCTGGATGCACAACCGGGTGCGCATGATCGTCGCATCGTTCCTGGTCAAGCATCTGCTGATCGACTGGCGGCAGGGCGAAGAATGGTTCTGGGATACCCTGGTGGACGCGGACCCCGCCAGCAACCCGGCCAACTGGCAATGGGTAGCCGGCTGCGGGGCAGACGCCGCGCCCTATTTCCGTGTCTTCAACCCGATCCTGCAGGGGGAGAAGTTCGACCCGGGCGGCGATTACGTCAGCAGTTTCGTGCCGGAGCTCGACGGCATGCCTTCCGCACACATCCACAAGCCATGGGAAGCCGCAGCGGGCAAGCGAAAGGCCGGCGCCTACCCCTCGCCTATCGTCGACCACCGGAGCGCCCGGGAACGGGCGCTGGAAGCCTACGCCACGATCAGGCGCGAGGACTGAGGGCCGGCATCAGCATTCCACGACGTTGACGGCCAGGCCGCCCTGGCTGGTTTCCTTGTATTTCTCGCTCATGTCGAGCCCGGTCTGCCGCATGGTCTCGATCGCGGCGTCGAGCGGAACGAAATGCTTGCCGTCACCCTTGATCGCCAACGAGGCGGCGGTGACCGCCTTGACCGCGCCCAGCGCGTTGCGCTCGATGCAGGGAACCTGCACCAGGCCGCCGACAGGGTCGCAGGTCATGCCGAGATGATGCTCAAGCGCGATTTCCGCGGCGTTCTCGACCTGCTCCGGATTGCCGCCCATCACCGCGCACAGCCCGGCTGCGGCCATCGCGGACGCGGAGCCGACCTCCCCCTGGCAGCCGACCTCGGCGCCCGAGATCGACGCGTTGCTCTTGATGATGCCGCCGACAGCGGCGGCCGTCAGCAGGAAGTCGCGGATGCTCGCCTGGTCGGCTTCCGGATGGAAATGCAGCCAGTAGCGCATGACCGCGGGAACGACGCCCGCCGCGCCGTTGGTCGGCGCGGTGACCACGCGGCCGCCGGCGGCGTTCTCCTCGTTGACGGCCATGGCGTAGATCGACAGCCAGTCGTTGGCGAGCAGTGGGTTCGGCCGGTTCAGCCTCCACTCCTCCTGAAGACGGTCGTGAAGCTGGCGCGCGCGCCGGCGCACCTTGAGGCCGCCCGGCATGATGCCTTCCTGCGAAAGACCGCGGTTGATGCAGCCCAGCATCGCGCCCCAGATGGCGTCGAGCCCCGCGTCGAGTTCATCGCGCGACATCAGCGTCTCCTCGTTCGCGCGCTTCATGTCGGCGATCGAAAGGCCGCTTCGGGCCGCCATATCCAGCATCTGCGCGGCATGGGAGAATGGATAGGGCACACTGGCCGGTTTGGCAGCCTTGCCGGCCGCCTTCATGCGCTGCAGTTCCTCGTCGGAGACGACGAAGCCGCCGCCGATCGAATAATAGATGCGCTTCAGCAGCAGCCGGCCATCGGAATCGTAAGCGTAGAACGTCATGCCGTTGGCGTGGCCTGGCAGAGAGACCTTCTTGTCGAGCACGAGGTCGCTCGCGGGATCGAATCGGTAGGAAGGGTGGCCGGGCGGAGAGACCCGCTTCGACGCGCGAATCGTTTCCAGCATCTGGTCGGAGCGGTCGGGGTCGACCGTCAGCGGCGTTTCTCCCGCGAGGCCCAGGCACACGGCGCGGTCGCTGCCGTGCCCTATGCCCGTATAGGCCAGCGACCCGTGCAGGCTCGCGCCGACCCGGTCGACGCGGACGCCGGCGGGCCGTGGCCAGTCGCCGTCGAGCAATTCGGACAGGAAACGCGCAGCCGCGGTCATCGGTCCCATCGTGTGGGAACTGGACGGGCCGATGCCGATCTTGAACAGGTCGAAAACCGAAAGAAACATGGCGGCCGACTCCCGGGCGCTTAGTCGATGTATCCGGACAGTTTTGCCTCAGACGCGAGCGCGCGCTGGTCCGCGCGCGACAGAGACGGGGCCGGCAACGAAAAAGGGCGCGGAAAACCGCGCCCTCGGTGCCAAACCCGGCTGCGGAACGTCAGTTCCCGGCGGCCTTTGCCTTGTCCTGCTCTTCCTTCAGCTTCTTGCTGAAGTCGTCGTTGTTCTTCTTCACGAACTCCTGGAGCTTTTTCTGGCGCTCCTCGATGTCGGCCTGCTTGATCGGCTCGCCGTCATAGGCGCCCGTGAAGCCCTGCAGCGAAATCTTGATCGGGTTCGGCTGATTCTGGAAGTTGACCGAGGTGAGCGTCAGCTCGGAGCCCTTCTTGAAGGAGCTCACCAACTGGTCGGACAACTGCGCTTCCGCGACGCAGCGTTCGGGAAAGCAGATGACGTAGTCGAGCTTCTGCGCCTTGCCGCCATCGACCTGCAGTCCAATGCCCGGGGGCACGAGACGGCCGCTCGGAACCGAAACCTGGAACACCTTGCGGTTGACCTTGCCCTTGAGCTCGATGAGGCTGACGCCGGTGACCAGCTGGCCGGTGCCCGCCGTGACGATGTTCTGCACGTTGCAGATGTCAACGTCCTCCTGCTTAGAGCAGACCTTGAACCAGCCCTGCGGAGCCTGCTGCTGCGCCTGAGCGAACGCTCCGGCGGTGCCGGCCAGCAGAACGCCCGCAACGCCGGCGGCCAGGACGGACAGGCGGGTTGCATCGATTGGGCGGCTGATCATCGTCAAACTTCCTCTCGGGTCTAAATGGTTCCGGCGCAGGGGCGCCCTGGACGTGCTGGCTACCTGTTGGGCAAATACGGCAACAGGATGACTATGCTTGCGCCTGTTACAACGCGGCGACGGTCGAATCCAGAGCGTTTGCGCAAAACTGCGTATGCCTTCGGCGTCCGGGAGGAAGGCGTGATAGTGTGGCCACGATTCGTAATCGAAGACCCACCATGCTCCGCGCCCTCCTGATCGCCGCCGCCCTCCTCTCCGCGCTCGCCGGAGGCGCGTCCGCGCAGCCCAGCCACGCGATCGCCATGCACGGCTCGCCTGCCCTGCCGGCGGACTTCCAGAACCTGCCCTACGCCAATCCCGACGCGCCCAAGGGCGGGCGTATCAACTATGCCTGGCAGGGGACCTTCGACAGCCTCAACCCGTTCATCGTTCAGGGCGATGGCGTGCGCGGGCTGTTCGACCAGGATTTCGGCAACAACGTCTTCGAGACCTTGATGGCTCGTTCGCGCGACGAGGCGTTTTCGCTCTATCCCCTACTAGCCGAGAGCGTCGAGACGGACGAGGAACGCACCTTCGTGGAATTCACGCTCGATGCGCGCGCAAAATTCTCCGATGGCCAGCCGGTAACGCCTGATGACGTCATCTTCTCCCTGGAGCTGCTGCGCGACAAGGCACGGCCGCTCTACAGGCGCTGGATCGATTCCGTGGCCAAGATGGAAAAGGTCGGCGAACGTGGGGTGCGCCTTACCTTCAACGAGAAGGCGGACCGCGAAACCCCGCTGCTGCTTGCACAATTGCCGATCCTCCCAAAGCACGCCACCAATGCCGAGACATTCGACAAAACCACGCTGAAGCCGATGATCGGTTCGGGTCCCTACGTGATCGACACGGTGCGGCCGGGCGAATCGATAACGCTGAAGCGCAATCCCGACTACTGGGCGAAGGATCTGCCGTCGAAGCGCGGCTTCGACAATTTCGACGAGATCCGGCTGACCTATTTTCGGGACGAGAACACGCTGTTCGAGGCGCTTAAGAAGGGCGACGTCGACATCTTCCTGGAGCTCGACACCGGCCGCTGGACCACCGGCTACGACTTTCCCGCTGCCAGAGACGGCAGGCTGGCGCAGGACAGTTTCAAGAAAGGGCTGCCGTCGGGCATGTACGGCTTCGTGCTCAATACGCGGCGGCCGGTGTTCCAGGACCATGCCGTACGGGCCGCGCTGGCCGGCCTGTTCGACTTCGAATGGGCGAACAAGAACCTCTATTCCGACGCCTACCAGCGCACCAAGAGTTTTTACGACGGGTCGGAACTGTCCTCGCACGGCAGGCCGGCCGACGAGGCCGAGAAGGCGCTGCTGGCCCCCTTCCCCAATGCGGTCGAGCCCGACATTCTGGCCGGCACCTGGGCTCCGCCGACTTCCGACGGATCGGGCCGTGACCGCGCTTTCCTGAAGAAGGGGTTCGACGCGCTGAAGGCCGCTGGATACACGCTGCGCGACGGCAAAATGACCGGGCCGAACGGAAAGCAGCTGAGCTTCGAAATCCTGCTCAACGGAAAGTCGGGCGAGGCGATCAGCGTCGCCTGGCAGCGTACGCTCGAACGGCTGGGAATCGCGGTGTCGATCCGGTCGGTCGACAGCGCACAATATCTCCAGCGCCAGCGCACCTACGACTTCGACACCATGCTGACGCTCTACACGTCGTCGCTGTCGCCGGGCGTCGAGCAGCGTTTCCGCTGGGGCTCGCAGTCGCGCGACGCCGACGGCACATACAATTTCGCCGGTGCGGCCGATCCCGCCATTGATGGCCTGATCGACCGGCTGCTGGCCGTGCGCACGCGCGAAGAGTTCGTCACGGCCGTCCGCGCCTATGATCGCGTGCTGCTCAGCGGCGCCTATGTTGTGCCGCTCTATTTCCAGCCGCAGCAATGGGTTGCCCGCTGGGCGCGGATCAAGCACCCTGAGAACATATCCCTTTACGGCATCACCCTGCCCACGCTCTGGCGGGACGGGTCCTAGGAGGAAAAGCATGTCGGCAAGCGCCATCTCCGTCGACGTCATCTCCGATGTTGTCTGTCCTTGGTGCTATCTGGGACAAAAACGCCTCCAGCGTGCGATTTCGGAGGTTCCGGACGTGG
>JAEUMA010000276.1 GCA_016793565.1 Rhizobiaceae bacterium | reverse complement strand
GCGACGATCCAGGTCAAGCCGGCCGGCGGCCTGGACATGGAGGCCGCGCTGGCGCGGGCGGCCGAGATCGCCGGCGGCTTCTCCGGCGTGGCAGGCACCCGCGTCGTCGACCGCAACGCGACCGCCCGGCTGCTGGAGCCGTGGCTGGGCTCCGGCCTGGACATCGACGAACTGCCGGTGCCGCGGCTGGTCATCGTCACGCTGGCGGACGGCGGCAGGCCCGATTTCGACGCAATGCGCCAGAAGCTGCGCGCCGACGTCCCCACTGCGTCGCTCGACGACCATCGCACGTGGGTGGACCGGCTGGTAGCGATGGCGCGCACGACGGTTGCTATCGGCTTCGGCGTGCTGGTGCTGATCCTGATGGCCACCACGCTCACCGTCATCTTCGCCACCCGAGGCGCCATGGCCGGCAACGGGCACATCATCGAGGTGCTGCACTTCGTCGGCGCGGAATCGCGTTTCATCGCCACGGAATTCCGCAGGCACTTCCTGCAGACCGGCATGAAGGGCGCGCTTGCGGGCGGCGCGGCGGCGGTCGCGGTGTTTCTCCTCTTCTCGTTCTGGTCGTCGCGCAACATGGCGACGCCGCAGGCCGACCAGGCCAGCGCGCTGTTCGGCAATTTCATCATGGGCCTGACCGGCTACGCCGGGGTGGGACTGATCGTGTTGGCGGTGGGCGCGCTGACCGCGCTCACCTCGCACATGACGGTCATCACCTACCTTTCGGATATCGACACGCGGCAGCCTGATGGGGGATGATGGGGCGTGTTTGCGATTCCGCATATGAAACCGTCGGCCTCCACCGGAGTTGAGGCGGCATGAGCATGCTGCGCGATACGATGGCTACGCCTTCGCAGGAAGGTGCGGGACCAGCCAGGCCCCACCGCCCGCTGCTCCTGGCTTTGCGGCGCGTCGCCGCCTTCGCGGCTGTTTGCGCCGTGGGTCTCGCGGTCGGCGGTTTCGGCGTTTTCGCGACCTACATCGGGGAATTGTCGACGCCGGCGGATGTGAAGCCGGCTGATGCCATCATCGTCGTCACCGGCGGCCAGGCGCGCCTCGACGCGGGGCTCGAACTGCTGCGGGCCGGCAAGGGCCGACGCCTCCTGATCTCCGGCGTCCACCCGGACGCCAGCGCCCGCGACCTGCAGGCCGTGACCGGCGCAGACCGTTCGCTCTTCTCCTGCTGCGTCGACATCGACCGCGAGGCCCTGGACACGATCGGCAACGCGGAGGAGAGCGCCAAATGGGTGCGCAGCCATGATTACGACAGCGTGATCCTGGTGACCAACAATTACCATATGCCGCGGACGCTGCTGGAGATGCGACGGCTCCTGGAGAACGCCGACCTTCGGCCCTACGCGGTTGTCAACTCCCGGCTCGACCATGGCGGCTGGATCACCAGTCCCGAGGCGCTGCGCGTCCTGTTCACGGAATACGCCAAGTACCTTGCCGCCCTAGCGCGGGCGGTCATCCCGGCCCACCATGGGCCGCATGGGCTGGTCGTCGCCGGCGCGGCGCATACCTACGCGGACTAGGGGGCCAACGGAGAGTAGGGGTGGGAACGTGTTTTCCTTTGCCCCGGCATGATGTAACCAAGCGGCAGCCGCAAAAAACGATCCGTCGCATGCTCATCGCCCGCTCGCTGGCGTTCAACGCCGCCTTCTATCTCAACATCATCGTACAGATGATCCTGTGGACGCCTTTCTATTTCCTCGTGTCGCGCGAGCGCGCATGGCTCGTGCCGAAATTCTGGTCGCGTTCGAGCCTATGGCTGCACAGGGTGATCGCCGGCGCCGAAGCGCGTATCGAAGGGGTGGAGAACCTCCCACCCGGTCCCTGCATCGTGGCTCCCAAGCACCAGTCCTTCTGGGACGTGATCGCCTTCCTCCCCTACATTCCCGATCCGGTCTACATCCTCAAGCGCGAGCTCATCCGCATTCCGCTGTTCGGCTGGTACGTGATGAAGATGCGGATGATCCCGATCGACCGGGGCAGCCGCTCCAAGGCCTTGAAGGGCGCCGTGGCGGCCGCGCGGCAGCGCATGAGCGAAGCCGACCGGCAACTCGTCATCTATCCCGAGGGCACGCGCAGGGCACCGGGCGACGTAGCGGCATACAAATGGGGTATCGTCGAGCTCTACGCTGCTCTCAACCTGCCGGTGGTGCCGGTGGCCCATGTGGCGGGACTCTACTGGCCACGGCGCAAATTCCTGCGCTATCCCGGCGTCGTCCGCGCGCGGTTCCTTCCGCCGATCGAGCCTGGTCTGGACAAGGAGGAGTTCATGCGACGGCTGGTCGAAGAGACGGAAGCTGCCTGCGACGCGTTGCTGCTGGAAGCGGCGCAGTCGCCGAACGCGCCGCCTCTGCCTGAGACGGCCGTGCGCCGCCTGGCGGAACTGAGGGCGCGCACGGAGCCGGCCTGATGCTGCGCACGATCGCCTTCGACGCGGACGACACGCTCTGGCAGAACGAGCACTATTACAAGATATCGCAAGCCCGCTTCGCCAGCCTCCTCTCGGACCGGGCGGACGCCGCGCAGGTCGAGAAATGCCTGTTGGAGGCTGAGAAGCGCAACATCGGCCGCTACGGCTTCGGCATCAAGGGTTTCACGCTGTCCATGATCGAGACGGCGCTGGAGCTAAGCGACGGCAATGCCGACGCCGCAAAGATCCGCGACATCATCGAGATCGGCCGAGAGCAGCTCGTCCATCCCGTCGACCTGCTTCCCTATGCGCGCGAGACGATCATTCTGCTCGAGAGCCGCTATTCGCTGCTGCTCATCACTAAGGGCGACCTCTACGACCAGGAGCGGAAGATTGCCCAATCCGGTCTCGGCGACTATTTCGACGCCATCGAGGTGGTGAGCGAGAAGAACGCGGGCACCTACGACCGGCTGTTCAAGCGCCATGGCGCCGGAACCGAAAGCAGCGCGATGGTCGGCAATTCGCTCAAATCCGATGTGCTGCCGGCGATAGAGTGCGGCGGCTTCGGCATCTATGTACCGCATGAGCTGACATGGTCCTACGAGCATGCGGCAGCCCCGACGAACGACGCGCGCTTCCGCGAGATCGCGCATCTCGGCGAACTGCCGTCGACGCTCGACTGGATAGAGGCCGGCTACGCCTGAGCTGGAGCATTTCCGGGGATGCGGGGCTCAGCGGAAATTCTCCAGGCGGCCGGCGACATCGGCCATCCAGGGATCGCGGATGCCGAGCGCTTCCAGATGGCGCAGCGTCTGGACGACATAGTCCGTATTGGCGCCCGACACGCCGTGAGCGCCCGCCACGACCGCGGCCGCATGCTCGGC
>JAEUMA010000273.1 GCA_016793565.1 Rhizobiaceae bacterium | reverse complement strand
GGGATCGCGCTTACTTTACCAGCGGACGCAACACGTCTCGCGCGAGCAGAAAGCCGCGCTTGACCTTGTCGTCGCTGCCCTCGAAGCGGCGGTCCTCGTGCTCTATGACGACCGGTCCGTCATAACCGGCGCGATAGAGGCCGGCGAAGAAGCCGTTCCAATCGACCTCGCCCAGGCCGGGCATGCGCGGCACCTGCCAGCCAATGCCGGCCGACATGATGCCGCGCTCGTAGAGGCCGTCGCGGTCGATCATCAGGTCCTTGGCGTGAACGTGCAGCATGCTCGGTCCGAACTCTCGGATAAAGCGCGCCTGGTCGATCATCTGCCAGACCAGGTGTGAAGGGTCGAAATTCATGCCGACGTCGCCGCCCCATTGCTCCAGGATGCGCCGCCAGATGGTGGGCGAATAGGCAATGTTGTGCCCGCCCGGCCATTCGTCGTTGCTAAAGATCATCGGGCAGTTCTCGAAGGCCAGCGTGATGCCGTGGCCGCGCGCGAAGGCGATGATCTCGGGCCATACTTTCAGTGCGTCCTGCCAGTTGGCGTCGAGCGACTTGGCCGCATCGCCGCCGCAGAACGTGTTGACCAGGTCGAGGCCCATCCTGCTGGCGCCGACGATCACGTTCTTCAGATGCGCGATCACCGTCTCGCGATGCGCGGCGTCGGGATGCAGCGGGTTCGGGTAGTAGCCGAGCGCGGAGACAGAGAGGTTCCTGGCCGCCAGCTTTGCGACGATCTCCTTGCCTTCGGTTTCCGACAGGGCGGCGACGTCGATGTGGGATGTTCCGGCGTAGCGGCGGGTCGGCCCGGTCGATTTGGGCCAGCAAGCGATCTCCAGCACCTCGAAGCCGACGGAGTCCGCCCAGTCGGCAACCTGCATCAGCGGCGTATCGGGGAAGGGGGCGGTGAGCAGTCCGAGCTTCATGCGTTCCTCCGTGCAAAGCGATGCCGTGATAGCACCCCTCGGCGCCGTCCGCCGCAAGCGTTTCCATCGAATTCCCTCGCCGCGCAGCAGGATCGTACGATGCCGGCGACGCGCGGCACTTTATGCCGGGGCTCTTCCTTGACGGGAACGCGTGCCGCCGATGAGCTTGAAGCATTTAGCGCGAGGGAGGCACGGCGTGGCAAATCCCCGACCGGCGGTGCCGGCCGCCCGGGAGCGTCGGCGTTCAGATGGCCTTGCCGTTCGACGCCAGCCGGACCGCGCGGCCGCCGCTCGGCACTACGACGATCTGCTTGACCTTGCCCTGTTTGAAGGCGCGGAGGAATTTTTCGTAGTCCTTGAAGGCGACGCAGCCATGCGACTCGGCGCGGCCGCCACGCAGCAGGTAGCTGTGAGTGAGGAAGCCGTCACGGCCATGCTTGTTCTTGCCGTCGATCGGCAGCATTCGAATGGCCTCGACGCCGTGGAAGCGCGTTTCCCGCATTTTGAGGTTATAGGTGTGCGGCGGCGTCGGGCCGTTCATCTTGACGCTGACGTAGCGCGGATCGTCGGCCATCTTGCCGATGCCGGAATGGGCTTCCAGAACGCTGCCATCGGGCATGTAGACCTTGGCGGCGCTGATGTCGTAGACGGCGACGCCCTTGCCGGCGCGGGAGCCGCCGAACAGGCCGCGCAACGCCTGGCCGGCGTCGCCGCCGGACGGCTTCTCGACCGGAGCGTCGGGCTTCGCGAAGGCGAACAGAGAGGTCCTGGGCTTTTCCTGACGCTCGACCTGTCTTGGCGCCTCGATGCGCGGGGCGTCGGGCTTCTGAGCGACCGGCGCGGGCTTCTCGATCTGCGGGCTAGCTGCGTCCTCTTCGACCGCCGGCTTGCGCGGCTCCTGGGCCTGCGGCCGCAGGTCGGGCAGGGGGGCGTCGGAGGGGGTGTCCTCATAATCGGGGACGATGGCGACGGAATCGTCCTCCAGCCCGAGATCGGAATCCTGCAGGCGCGCCAGATTGCCCTCATCCGAATCGGACAGCAGCGTCGCCAGCGCCGCCTCGGCGGAACCGGCTGGTGCCGGGTCGGCGAAGGCCAGCAAAGCGGGTTGCCCTGGCAGCGCGGGTTGAACGGCGGCAAATCGCGCGGGCGCCGGCGTATCGATCTTGACCACGGCTTCGGCCTTCTGCGTCGCGGCTGCGGGCTTGGCGAACAGGCCGGCGAGTTTTGCGGGCGTGATCTCCGCGCGCTTCACGACGGCAGCGAAGCGCGCGTCGCTGTCGGTCTTCTTCGGCGCGGGATCGGCGGCGGCGAGGCGCCGGGACTTAGGTGCGGAAGGCAGCGGCGCCGGCACGGCGGCTGCTGCCTTCGGGGCGGCTGCTGCTGCCCGCGGGGCGACCGGTTCCGCAACGTCGTCGAAGGTCGCGAGAGCCAGGCGAGGACCGGTTGCCGCTTCCGCGGGCTCCGGCGTCATCAGGGCGCTGCCCATTGTGTAGAGATTGGCCATGGCGAGCGGTTGGCTCGAACCGGAGGCGATAGAACTGCCGACTATCATGACGCCGGCGAGCGAGCAGACGGCAACGCTGGCGGCAACAGTGCCCAAGGAAGCGACCAGCACAGAACGCCACACCGGGCGCGAAGACTGCGTACGAACGATTTTACTCACGAACACATACCAAACCAGTATTCCCGCAAGTTTCTCAGGAGCCGACAAGCGACTTTGACGCGTGACTACCGGATTGTCCCCATCCTGACCGAGCGATGGAAAAAGGATGCGCAAATATGGTTAAATTTTGCTTGCATGGTGTCAATGCCAGGCGCGGTACGGTCGCGGTTCATGCCTCCTCGTCAATTGCAGGCGGAGAAAATTGCGACATCTCAGAGGTTTGAGGCGACAAGCGAAAGTTTCGCATCGAGGCGGAATGTCGCACAAGCAAGACAAAAAAGATGCGCGTGCCGGCGCATTCCGCCACAATTGCGGCCGTCAGAACGCGTGTTTGAAGCCCAGCGCGATTCCGGTTTCGTCCTTGGCGCCGTCCTTCCAGCCCTGGTAGAGCGTGGTCGTCACCGAATTGGCGGCGTCGATCTTGAAGGCGAGGGCGGTCGACACTTCGGGCGTATCGTAGTCGTTGTCGGTATCGAACGCATTGCGGTAGCGGTAGCCGACGACGTTCCAGGTGATGGCCTTCGACAGTTCCCAATCGGCGCCGACGCGCAGGACGTAATAGGCGAAATCGTCGAGCGGGGTGAAGCGGCCGCCCAGTCCCGCGCTGCCGTTGATCGAGAAGACGTCACCGAGCCGCAGGCGGTAGCCGAGCGTCGCCTCAAGGTTCTGGCTGTCCGGCTTGCCGGCGCGCGCATCGGTGTACTGGAACGAGCCGCCGAGCACGACGCCGTTGTCGAAGCCGTGCGCCAGGCCGACGAGATACTTCATGTCCTTCGACACGCCGAGGTCGTCCGGCTGTCGGTCGTTGGCGATCTGGAATTCAACCGTGGTGTCGCCGGCCAGGGCTGGGTGCCAGCTTCCCAGCACCGATGCCGCTAAGGCTGCGCTAGCGATGCGGCGAACGGTCATGCCAAAGCTCCCCTCGGCCGGCCGGACGATCCGGCTTCCCTGCCACCTTGGACCGGCGTCCGCCCAAGCGCCAGAGCCGTTC
>JAEUMA010000257.1 GCA_016793565.1 Rhizobiaceae bacterium | reverse complement strand
TCGAAGTCGGTGATCATCTTCTGCAGCTTGCCGAGATATTCGGGCGCGATCGCCATCAGGTCGTAAAACTGGCGCGCCAGCACTGGGATCAGGATTACCAGGGCGAGCGTCAACACCACCAGGAACGCTACGAGGATGACGGTCGTGGCCATCATGCGCGACAGGCCGAGGCGTTCGAGACGGTCCGCCACCGGGTCGAGGAAATAGGCCAGAACCATGCCGGCCACGAAAGGCAGCAGGATCTCGCTGAAGACGAAGACGATCAGCGCAATGATCAGCGCCGCGACCAGCCAGAAGCGCACCTGCCGCCGAAAAGCCTGACTGGCCTGCTCCTGCGGCGTCGGATATCCAGCCGGTTCTATCGCCATAGCCGCTCATTCACCTCAGCCGAAGGACCAGATATGCCGCCGCCGAAGCGACGGTCAAGGGCCAGCGGCTAACGGAGGACGCCGGCTCGCGCGCCTTGCCCGGCCGCGCGCTTCATGCGAATAGCCGGCTGGACAGCAAAGGGGATGCGGCATGAGCGGGAACGGCAACGGGCTCACCTATGCTGACGCCGGCGTGGACATCGACGCCGGCAATCTGATGGTTGAGAAGATCAAGCCGCTGGTCCGGTCGACCCGGCGGCCGGGCGCCGACGGCGAGATCGGCGGCTTCGGCGGCCTGTTCGACCTCAAGGCCGCTGGCTTCACCGATCCGGTGCTGGTGGCGGCGAACGACGGCGTGGGCACCAAGCTGAAGGTCGCCATCGACGCAGGCAGGCACGACACGGTCGGCATCGACCTCGTCGCCATGTGCGTTAACGACCTTGTCGTGCAAGGGGCGGAGCCGCTGTTTTTCCTGGATTATTTCGCGACCGGCAAGCTGGATCCCGACCAGGGCGCGGCGATCGTGGCGGGTATCGCAGACGGCTGCCGCATCGCCGGCTGCGCGCTGATCGGCGGCGAGACCGCGGAGATGCCGGGCATGTACCGCGACGGCGACTACGATCTCGCCGGCTTCGCGGTCGGCGCGGCCGAACGCGGACAGCTTCTGCCGACCGATGACATCGTCGAAGGCGACGTGCTGCTGGGGCTCGCTTCTTCCGGCGTCCACTCCAACGGTTTTTCGCTGGTGCGGCGGATCGTCCAGCAGTCCGGCCTCGGCTGGGACGACGAAGCACCCTTCCAGCCGGGACGCGGGCTGGGCGAGGCGTTGCTGGAGCCGACGCGTATCTATGTGCGGCCGGTGCTCTCGGCGATCCGAGGCACACATGGCATCAAGGCGCTGGCGCATGTGACGGGCGGCGGCTTTCCCGACAATATCCCGCGCGTGCTGCCGAAGGATTTTTCAGCCGAGCTCGACCTCGAAACGATCGAGGTGCCCCGCGTCTTCTCGTGGCTCGCGCGGCAGGGCGGCGTTGCGCCCGCTGAGATGATGCGCACCTTCAACTGCGGCGTCGGCATGGTCTGCGTAGTGGCCGCCGGGCAGGCCGCTCAGGTCGCGGCGGTGCTGCAGCAGGCAGGCGAAACCGTCGCGCCGATCGGCCGCATCGTGCCTCGCCGCGACCAGGGCGTGATCTATCGCGGCGTGCTCGAATTATGAGCGCGCGCGTCAAGACGGCGATCCTCATCTCGGGGCGCGGCTCGAACATGCAGGCCCTGGTGGCCGCGGCGGCCGAGCGCGACTATCCTGCCGAGATCGTCGGCGTAGTATCGGACCGGCCCGAAGCCGGTGGGCTGGCCGTCGCGGCCGCCCACGGAATAGCGACCGCTGCCCTGCCGCGCGGCGACTTCCCCTCGCGAGACGCGCATGAGGCGGCGATCGACCTCGTGCTGAGGGACTGGGGCGCCGAAATCGTCTGCCTCGCCGGCTACATGCGCATGCTGTCGGCCGGCTTCGTGGAGCGCCGCCTTGGCCGCGTGATCAACATTCACCCTTCCCTGCTGCCGCTGTTCAAGGGGCTGGATACGCACAGCCGCGCCCTGGAAGCCGGCGTCAGCCTGCACGGCTGCACCGTGCATTTCGTCACCGCCGGCATGGATGAAGGCCCCATCATCGGCCAGGCGGCCGTTCCGGTTTCCCCCTCGGATACGCCGGACACGCTGGCATCGCGCGTTCTGCACGCCGAACACCAGCTTTACGGTCGTGTACTGCGCTGGGTGGCCGAGGGCCGGGTTACCCTCGAAAACGGCCGCGCGGTGCATACCGGCTTCACCGCCGACGATTCGGCCGCCCTGATCGCGCCGACGCCGGGCATCGATCCGGCACATCTGGAAAACCTGGCGCGCTTCACACCCTGACCCGATATATCCGGCCGCCGGATTTTCCTGTTTTGTTCCGGTATCCGTGTCGCTATTCTGCTTTTTCGATTCGGGTCAACGTGGAATCTATCCACCGAAGATTGCCGGCTGTGAATCGCGGGTATGCCCGCTAGAGTTTCGGGCGCCGCCGCCTTGGACGGCGCGCAAATCTGATAGCAGAAGTCGGAAGGGATCAGGACGGGAAGGCCTATGGCAGAGGCAGCGCGCAAGATGGCGACCGCGGAGACGCAGATCTACCGCGAGGCTCCGCACAATATTGAGGCGGAGCAGGCGCTGCTGGGCGCCATCCTCGTCAACAACGATGCTTTCTACCGGGTCTCCGACTTCCTCAAGGCCTCGCATTTCCAGGAGGCGCTTCATCGCCGCATCTTCGAGGTGCTGGCCGAGTTCATCCGCATGGGCAAGACGGCGAGCCCGGTCACGATCAAGACCTTCTTGCCGACGGACATCAAGATCGGCGACATGACCATCCAGCACTATCTGGTGCGGCTG
>JAEUMA010000184.1 GCA_016793565.1 Rhizobiaceae bacterium | reverse complement strand
TCAGTCGACGGTTCGGCCTCGTGGATCGCGCCGACCAGGTCGGCGTTCAGCTGCGAGACCCGACGCATGCTGCGCGTGGGCTCGAATTCGCCCGCGAGGATACGAACCGACACGCAGGCGCGACAGGATTCGCAGGCCGGCCGGTAGGCGATGTTCTGAGAGCGCCGGAAACCGCCCTGTGTCAGGAGATCGTTGAGTTCCGGTGCCTTGTCGCCGACGAGGTGCGTGAAGACCTTTCGTTCGAACTGGCCTTCCACGTAAGGACAAGGGGATGGCGCCGTGAGAAAGAACTGCGGCGATTGCGTCGGTTGATGCGTCATGGAGCCAGGCTGATTTGCCGAAGAGTCCCTCTTTGGCTCATACCCTTGGACGCAGCGCGGGAAACGTCAACAGCTTATTGGATGGAACAAGGCCGGCGCGCGAATTTTAATGTTCGCGCGCCGTGGCCGCTCAGCGCTCCGTGCGCACCACGACGGTGCCAAGAAGCAGGTCGTGCAGCGTGCGCTTGCGATCGGCAAACAGCGACACCAGAAGGATGAACGGCGTCAGTACTGCGTTGAAAGACCAGAACAGCACCGAATGCACCACCGCCAGCAGGCCGTCGACCGGCCGCCCGTCGAGACGTTCGAGGCGGATGCCCATGGCATTCATACCGACCGTCGCCTGACGGCGGCCGCCGAGCGTATTCCAGATGTAGACGATCGCCACGAGCGGCCAAGTCACGCCGAAAAGCATCCAGCCGAGTCCGAAGGTGATAACCCCGAGAAACAGAATGAGCACATAGACCGGCAGCGTCAGCAGCGTGACGACAGCGAAATCGATCAGGAACGCCATGATGCGGCGCGTCCGTACACCGTCGTAAAGGCGGATGTCGTCGAGCCGGGTGGGCAGGACTTGTCCGTCTATCAAGCTTGTCGTCATCGCTCTGTATCCTTCCGCACGCATGAAGTGGCGCGCCACTGTTGCAGATGGGTGTTGCCGCGCGGAATTCAAGCGGTTGCTGCGCCGTCCCGAGGAGGGGGCCGTTGTCATCGGTTCCGATTTCGCGTTACCTGTGTGCACTGCAATATCGCCGGGGCGCGGCGAGCCGGTCAGGGGGTCGGGGATGCAGCAATACGATATGGTTGTGATCGGCAGCGGTCCTTCCGGCAGGCGCGCGGCGGTTCAGTCGGCAAAGCTGGGCAAGTCCGTTCTGGTGGTCGACAAGGGCCGCCGTCTCGGAGGTGTTTCCGTGCATACGGGCACGATCCCTTCGAAGACTTTGCGTGAGACGGTTCTGAACCTTTCGGGATGGCGCGAGCGCGGCTTTTACGGGCGCGGCTATCGCGTGAAGCAGGACATCGCAATGAGCGATCTCATCGCGCGGCTGCACAAGACGCTCGATCATGAGGTGGAGGTTCTGCAGCACCAGTTTATGCGCAACGGCGTGCGCAGCGTGCGCGCCTTCGCCCGGTTCTTAGATCCCAACACGCTTTCCGTCGAGATGGAGAGCGGCGAGCGGCAGACTGTGAAGTTCGCCAACGCGCTGATATCGGTCGGCACGCGGCCGCACCGGCCCGACAATGTACCCTTCGACGGTAAGCGCGTTTTCGACAGCGACGATATCCTGGAGATCGATCGGTTGCCGAGAACGCTGACCGTCATCGGGGCCGGTGTAATCGGCGTCGAATACGCCACGATCTTCTCCGCGCTCGACGTGCCGGTGACGCTGATAGAGCCCCGCGATCACATACTGGAGTTCATCGACCGCGAGATCGTGCAGGATTTCATCCACGAGCTGCGTGACCGTGGCGTCTCGATGCGTCTTGGCACGGGGGTGAAGGAGGTCCGTACCGGACCCGATTGGGCCGAAGTGCTACTCGCCGACGGCCGCAATGTGCGCTCCGACATCGTCCTCTACGCGGCCGGCCGTTCGGGCAGCGTCTCCGACATGGGCCTCGAGGAACTGGGCATAGAATCGGACAGGCGGGGCCGTATCCAGGTCGACGCCGCAACGTTCCAGACGGCCGTGCCCAACATCTATGCGTCGGGAGACGTGATCGGCTTTCCGAGCCTCGCCTCCACATCCATGGAGCAGGGGCGCGTGGCTGCCTGCCACGCCTTCGGCGTGCCGCTGCCGCCGCCGCCGGAGACCTTTCCCTACGGCATCTACGCCGTGCCGGAGATCTCCACGGTCGGCATGTCCGAGGAGGAAGTAAGGGCGGCCGGCATCGCCTACGAATGCGGCGTGGCACGGTTTCGCGAGACTTCGCGCGGCCACATCATGGGCGTCAATTCCGGCTTCCTGAAGCTGATCTTCGCGCTGGATAACCGGCGGCTGCTCGGCGCGCACATCCTGGGCGAAGGCGCGACCGAACTCATCCATATCGGGCAGGCCGTGATCAATCTCGGCGGAACCGTGGACTTCTTCGTCAACAACACGTTCAACTATCCGACGCTCGCCGAGGCCTACAAGATCGCCGGCCTAGACGCCTGGAACAGGATGGGCCGGGCCGAGTAGCCGCTATCCGTCAGCGCCGGCCCCCACCCGGGGACATAAGAGCCGCGAGCGCGATCCCCAGCCAGCCGAGGATCATGGCGCTGCCGCCGATCGGCGCGGCGAAGGGAAATAGCCGGCCGCCAAGAAACTCACGAGCAAGCAGGTCGCCGCAGAACAGCACGACGCCCAGCCCGAGCAGCGCGGTCGCGAGCCGCATCGGCCGACCGGCCGCGACGAGCCCGATTGCCAGCAGCACCGGCGCGTGGGCGAGCAGGAAGGTGGCCGCCGTGCCGATGAACGCTCCGCCGCGGTGCGCGGCCATGGCCGATAGCGCCACTCCCGCCGCTCCGAACAGTCCGCCGAGAACCGCAAATATGCGATCAGCGGTCATGCAGCCGCCTCCTTTCGTCCGCTGCCGTTCGGCAGGGCGGCGGATGATGATCCGACACTGCCGGGCACCTCACCGTATCAGCTGTGCGGGTCCTTGCGCATTCCGATGAAATGCGCCTTGAGCTTCTCGACGGCCTCCGGCGTCCAGCCCTGGGGGTCGGTCACCGCTATCCAGGAATCGACATAGTGCTCCGGCGCATAGACGTGGCCGTAGCCCATCGGCGTCGTGGTCGCGGTGATCAGGTCGATGCCCAGCTGCAGGAAGGTGACGATCGGAATCCAGCGGAAGTCGGGTGAGACGTCCGGTCCGCGCTCGCCGATCATCCATTCCGGCGTCCAGAAGGCGTAGTTCGTGCTGAAGAAGGTAATGGCGTCGCTGGCATATTGCAGGAACACGATGCGCATCGGTCCCCACGGTGCGCCGTCGAGACCAAGGGAGTTCTTCTGTCCTGTGAAACGGATGACGGAGCCGTCTCGGAAGCGCGGCAGCCAGGCCGGAGAGCCGGGCACGCGTCCATCCGTGGCATCGCGCCATGTCCGGCTGGTGAAAGGCGCACCGCTCCACAGTGCGCCCTGGTAGGGATCAGCGATGACGTCGAAGAGGTCGTGCGACAGGTCGGAGTTCATGGCGCCGAGGCTGAGGCCGAAGAGATAGAGTTTCGGCCGGTGGTCCTTGGGCAGCTTGGTCCAGTAGCCGTAGACCTCTGCAAATAGGGCACGCGACGCCTCCGAGCCGTAGCCCGGCTGCACCAGCAGCGAAAGCCAGCTCGGCAGGTAGGAATATTGGATCGCTATGCTGGCGATGTCGCCGTGGTGCAGGAATTCGACCGGGTCGATCGCAGCGGGATCGACCCAGCCTGTGCCGGTCGGCGTGACCATAACCAGTACCGAGCGGTCGAAGCCGCCGACGCGGATCAGTTCGTCCAGCGCCAGCTTGGCGCGGGCCTCCGCCGTGTCGGCGGAATTCAGTCCAACATAGACGCGCAAGGGCTCCTTCGCCGGTTCTCCGGCGATTTCCGCGATGGCGGCCTGTGACGGGCCCGAGACGACGTAGTCGCGTCCCTGGCGGCCGATGCCTTCCCAGTCTACCAGCGACGCCGCGCTGCCGGTCTTCATCGGATCGGAAGGCGGCGCTATATCGGCGTCGATCATGGCGTCGACACGCTCGAAGGACGAATCCATCACGCGCAGCGCGTAGCGCAGCAGCAGGCCGTCCACGACTGTCCAGAACAGGACGATGGTGAGCGCGCCGCCGATGAAGCCGGCGACACGCGGCGGCACGTAGCGGCGCAGTCGGCTCGCCACCACGCGGAAGATCAGCGCAAAGAGCCGCGCGATCAGCACCAGCAGCACGAACACGACAATGGTGATCAGCGCGACCTGGATCGGGCGGACCGAATCCACCGGTTGCATGCCCATCAGCGCGCGGATCGAATCCTGCCAGCCGGAGGCCTTCCACAGCGAAATCAGCGCGATGGCGGCGGATATGACCACGGCCACGATGCTCGCCAGCCGGAACCAGCGCCATTCCGGCTGCGGCAGTTGCAGATATTCCCAGATCATCTTGCCGAGCACGCCGATGCCGTAGCCGATCGAAAAGCTCAATCCGGACAGCAGGCCCTGGATCAGCGTTTCGCGCGGAATGAGGCTAGGCGTCAGAGACGCTGCGAAAAAGAGCGTGCCGAGCAGCAGCCCGAACGGCGAGAACGACCGCAGCGCCTTGCGGCTCCAGTACATCGTCATCTCGGGTACCCCTCAGCCCCTCAGAATCTCGGCTACCCGCGGCGCGAAGTAGGTCAGGATGCCGTCGCAGCCCGCCCGCTTGAGGCATAGCAGGCTTTCGAGCATCGCGCGTTCTTCGTCGATCCAGCCATTGGCGCCGGCCGCCTTGATCATCGCATACTCGCCCGACACCTGATAGGCGAATGTGGGCACCGAGAATTCGTCCTTGATGCGGCGGATGATGTCCAGATAGGGCAGGCCGGGCTTCACCATCAGCATGTCGGCGCCTTCGAGCAGATCCTGTTCGGCCTCGCGAAGGGCCTCGTCGCTGTTGGCGTGATCGATGTAATAGGTCTTCTTGTCGCCCTTGAGCAGGCCGGCCGTGCCTACCGCCTCGCGGTAGGGGCCGTAGAACGCCGAAGCGAATTTGGTCGCATACGACATGATCGCCACGTCCTGGAAGCCATTGACGTCCAAAGCGTCGCGGATGGCGCCGATGCGGCCGTCCATCATGTCCGACGGGGCGATGATGTCGGCGCCGCTCGCCGCCTGTATCACGGCGGCCGCCGCCACCTGCTCGACGGTTTCGTCGTTGACGATGATGCCGCCGCGCAGGATCCCGTCATGGCCGTGACTGGTGAAGGGGTCGAGGGCGCCGTCGGTGATGATACCGATTTCCGGCACGGCGGCCTTGATGGCGCGGCTTGCCCTGTTGATGATATTGTCGGGGTCGAGGATGTGCGAACCCGTATCGTCGCGCAGCGCCATATCAACATAGGGGAAGGTGGCGATGGCGGGGATGCCGAGGCTGGCGGCGTGCTCGGCCTCCTTGACGGCCATGTCAAGCGATAGGCGGAACACCCCGGGCATGGCCGCGATCGGTTCGCGCCGGTTCTCGCCATCGATGACGAAGATCGGCCAGATCAGGTCGTCGGCTGTCAGCTTGTTCTCCTGCACCAGCCGGCGCGACCAGGGGGTTTTGCGCATGCGCCGCAGCCTTCGGCTGCCGGTGATCTCGTCCACGCTACGGCCGCCCGCCGGTTTGGTGGCTGAAAACCTGTTCATGGCGCGCTCTCCGTTTCGCGCCGCCTTTAGCATGCCGTGACGGCGCGCACCACGGATCCGGTGGGACGCGCGGCACACAGCCTGTGATGGTTGACGGCATGCGGACGCGCGCCTAGAGCGGGTTACCGTCAGCTGGAAACGTTCTGCCGGGGGCCAAATGCACCCGGCCCGCAGGGTTTCCCGTTAGCGGGCTTCCGCTGCGTCGAGCCGCTCGGCCGATGCACCACATCGACGGTCGCGTCTCTCTTGGCGGATCGCCGCGCCATCGGAGAAACAGAACGGCTTCCATCTGACGGTAAACCGCTCTAGCACTTCACTCCCGGCGCAGGCCGGTTTGGATTCCAGGGGCGGGAGATTTCGGCGCAGATGGATTTCGGCGGCGGCGACGAAATAAGGTTCGAAAGGGCTGGCGCCCTGGGCATCGTAACCCTGACGCGGCCCAAGGCGCTGAACGCGCTCACGCATCGCATGGTGAAGGCGCTGGCGCTGGCCTTGAGCGAGTGGGAAGCCGACCCCAACGTCGCCACCGTCGTGCTGAAGGCCGAGGGCAGGGCGTTCTGTGCCGGCGGCGACATCATGGACGTCTATCGCGCCCGGCAGACCGGTGCGCCCGCGTTTCAGTTCTTTGCCGACGAGTATCGGCTGAACGCGCACATATCCCGCTTTTCCAAGCCCTACGTTTCGCTGATCGACGGTATCGTCATGGGGGGAGGCGTCGGCATCTCTTGCCATGGGTCGCACCGGGTCATGACAGAGAATGCCCAATTCGCCATGCCGGAAGTCGGCATCGGCTTCTTCCCCGATGTCGGCGGCAGCCACCTTCTACCCGATCTCGGCGAGAGCTTCGGAATGTATCTGGGACTGACCGGCGCGCGCATCCGCTACGGCGACGCCCTTTGGTCAGGCATCGCCACCCACACGACCAAGGCCGAGCTTCTGCCCGGGTTGCTGGAGCGCATGGCGGCGATGGACGAACCGGAAGCCGCCCTGCGCGAGGTGTTTTCGCCCGCGCGCCGCGAGACGGAGCCGGAGGTGCTGCGGGCGATCGGCCGGCATTTCTCGAAGCCGACGCTGAGCGCCGTCATGGAAAGCCTTCGGCGATCCGCCACCGACGGCGATGCGTTCGCGGAGCAGACGCTCGCAACCGTCGCGACCAAGTCGCCGACCAGCCTTGCCGTGACCTTCCAGTCGATCACGCGCGGTTCGCGGCGTTCGATGGACGACTGCATGCGCATGGAATATCGCATCCTGCGGCGCATGCTGGATGGCCACGATCTATATGAAGGCATCCGCTGCGCGCTCGTCGACAAGGGCGACAAGCCGCGATGGCGTCCCGACAGCCTCGACGACGTGTCCGATGCGGACGTCGAAGCCCATTTCGCCCCGCTGGACGAAGGCGAACT
>JAEUMA010000150.1 GCA_016793565.1 Rhizobiaceae bacterium | reverse complement strand
CGACCGTGACCGGTTGCCGCTGCGCGTTCAGGACTTCATCGAAGCCCGCAGCTTCGGCCGCAGGCTTGAGATGGCGAAGGGTTTCCCGCCCCATGCGATCAGCTGCAAATGATGGATCTCAGAACCAGATCGCTTCGACATCTGTTGAATCGATCAAATTCCGGCGCTGTACACGTGGCGCACCTGGACGAAAGCGCACTTGCGTTCTGCGCGAAAGAAAAAGCCCACGCCGGAGCGTGGGCCTTATCTGGTGCTCCAGCTTGTTAACGACTGGACCGCGTTTTCTGAACAATTGACTTGTCGCATGAAAACCTACTCAATGTCAAAGTATAAAAACGTATATTGTTATGAGTGGGGGAAACATGAGGACTCTGGGCATTGACCTCGGCACCAATTCACTCGGCTGGTGCCTGATCGATACCGTGGGTGAACCGATGGCGTCGGGCGAGGGGTCCATCGTCGCCATCGGCGCCCGCATCTTCGGGGACGGGCGCGAGCCAAAATCGGGTGCCTCGCTGGCGGTCGACAGGCGGGCGGCGCGCGCCATGCGGCGGCGGCGCGACCGCTATCTTTCACGTCGGGCGGCGCTGCTGCGGGTTCTGACTGACTATGGGCTGATGCCGGCCGATGAAGAAGCGCGCCGACAATTGGTGCGGGAAACGAACGACGGCAAGAGCAGGGACCACACGCCGAAGGCGCCCGGCAAACCGGGCGACATCTCGACCAGCGTGCACGGCCTGCGCGCACGCGCGCTCGCGGAGAAACTGACGCCGCACGAGATCGGCCGCGTGCTCTTCAACCTCAATCAAAGGCGAGGCTTCAAGTCGAATCGCAAGACGGACCGCCGCGACAACGACCAGGGCAAGATCGAAATCGGCGTGAACCGGCTCGGCGACGCGATGCGCGACGCCGGCGCGACGACGCTGGGACAGTTTCTGCATGGCCGGCGGCTGAAGAACCAATCGGTGCGCACCCGACTGCGGCCAGAAACCGGCGAAGACGCCAAGGGCGATGGCTACGAGTTCTATCCCTCGCGCGCCCAACTGGAGCGCGAATTCGACCTGATCTGCGAAGCGCAGGCCACCCACCATCCGGATCTTTTGAGCGACGAGCACGTCGCCCATCTGCGCTCCATCGTCTTCCACCAGCGGTCGCTGAAGCCGGTCGTCGCCGGACAGTGCAGCTACAATCAGCATGAAAAGCGTCTGCCGAAGGCGCATCCGCTGTTCCAGACCTTCCGCCTCTACAAAGAGGTCAACGAACTGGCACTGGTGGGCGAGGACCAGCAGGCGCGCAAGCTGACCGTCGACCAGCGCGACGCGTTGATCCGCAAGCTGCGCTCGAACAGGAAGGCGTCCTTCGCCAGCCTGCGCCGGATGCTCAAGCTCGGACGGGAATTCCGCTTCAACAAGGAGAGCGAGACCCGAACCGACCTCATCGGCGACGAGATTTGCGTCGCGATGGGTGACCAGAAATGCTTCGGCAATCGCTGGTCGGGGTTCGACGTCGACAGGCAATGGGAAATCCTGTCGCGGTTGCGAGAGGAAGAAGATCCGCTCGAGCTGCATGAATGGCTGGTCGAGAACTGCGGTCTGTCTGGCGATCAGGCGCATGCGGTCTCCGGGGTCGAGTTGCCGGACGGTTTCGGGCGGTTGGGCGCCACCGCACTTGAGGCTCTGACCGACGCCCTGAAGCACGAAACCTACGAAGACGGCACCGTCATCACCGAGGCGGAGGCGGCTCGTCGCTGCGGCTACAACCATTCCGACAAGAGCGACCGGGCCTTTCCGGGGCATGAATTGCTGCCGAACTATCAGGAGGTGCTGGAGCGCCATATTCCTCCCGGAACCGGCAATCCGGACGATGTCTACGACGTCTTCAAGGGCCGCATCACCAATCCGTCGGTGCACATCGCGCTGAACCAGCTCCGCCGTGTCGTCAATGCCCTGATCCGCCGGCACGGCAAGCCGGATCGCATCGCGATCGAACTGGGGCGCGAGCTGAAGCTGTCGGACAACGAGAAGAGGAAGGTCGACGACACCATCAGGAAGAACACGCGCGCGGCGGAGCAGCGCTCGAAAAAGCTCGCGGAGCTCGGCCAGCCGGATACGGGCTACAACCGATTGCGCTTGAAACTGTGGGAGGAATTGAACAGGGACCAGCCCGAGAACCGGGTTTGCGTCTACTCGGGAAAACCGATCGCCGCCTCTATGCTGTTCACGCCGGAAGTCGACGTCGACCACATCCTGCCCTATTCGAAGACCTTGGACGACGGAGAGGCGAACAAGATCCTCTGTCTGGCCGGCGCGAACCGTCAGAAGCGCAACCGCGCGCCTGCCGAGGTCACGGAATGGGCAAGCCGTTATGACGAGGTGCTTTCCCGCGCCGGTATGCTGCCGCGCAACAAAAGCTGGCGCTTTGCCCGCGATGCGATGGACAAATTCGCCGACGAGGAGGGTTTTCTCGCCCGGCAATTGACCGACATGCAGTATGGCGCGCGCATGGCGCTGACCTACCTCGCCTCGCTCTATCCGACGGAGGAAGCGGACGCCGAGGGCGCACTGCGCAAGCACAGCCGCGTGCGTGCTCTGCCCGGGCGCATGACCGAGATGCTGCGGCGAAGGTGGGGGCTCAACGACCTTCTGCCGGACCACAATATCGCCGGGGAAGATGTGGCGAAGGAGAAGAACCGCAAGGACCATCGCCACCACGCGATCGACGCCTTCGTCATCGCCTGCACCAGTCGCTCGTTGATCCAGAAAATCAGTACGGCGTCGGCGGCGCTTGAGCGCGAGGGAGCGGAGCGCGTGGTGGCAAAGCTCTCCGATCCCTGGCCCGGCTTTCGCGATGACCTGCGCGCCGCGGTGAACACGGCCGTGGTGAGCCACCGGCCCGACCATGGCACGGTCTCCCGCGCCGGCTACGCCGAGGGCAAGGGGCAGACCGCCGGCAAACTGCACAACGACACCGCCTATGGGCCGACGGGGGAGAAGGACGAGAGGGGCAACGACCTCGTCGTAAGCCGTAAGCCGCTTTCGGCTTTCAAGGCGGCGAGGGATCTCGAAGGCATTCGCGACAGCCAGTTGCGCGACGCGCTGCAGAAAGCGACATACGGGCTGGCAGGACGCGACTTCGAGCGGGCCGTTCACCAGCTGGCCGGGCAGGCAAGGCTCGACGGCAAACAGAATCCGTTCCGGAACCTG
>JAEUMA010000137.1 GCA_016793565.1 Rhizobiaceae bacterium | reverse complement strand
TGCCATCGGCACGATGAATCCCTCGAAACGCAGCTTTGCCGCACGCGGCAGCGGAACCACGGAAGCCGCCCTGCTGACCCGCGGATTCAGCCAACTCTACCTTTCGCTCGGCGACACGAATGCCGATGGCAGCGTGGCGATCCGGGCTTATCACAAGCCGCTCGTGCTGCTGATCTGGATCGGCCCTTTGCTGATGGCGCTCGGCGGCCTTCTCTCGCTCACGGATCGGCGGCTTCGCGTCGGCGCGCCGAAGCCCGCGCGCCATCCGGCGACACATTCCGCGGGGTAGCGTCATGCGCCGTGCATCCGCCGCCTTGCTCCTGCTCGCGTTCGCTGCGACCGCCGCGCTTGCGCTCCAGCCCGACGAGATCCTGAAAGACCCCGCGCTCGAGGCGCGCGCGCGCGCGCTGTCGCAGGAATTGCGCTGCATGGTCTGCCAGAACCAGTCGATCGACGATTCGGACGCCGATCTGGCGCGTGACCTCCGCGTGCTGGTTCGCGAGCGCCTGAGCGCCGGCGACACGGACGATCAGGTTCTCGACTACGTCGTGGCCCGCTACGGCGAGTTCGTGCTGCTGAAGCCGCGAATCAACCTGCGCAACGCGGTCTTGTGGGGCGCACCGATCCTCCTCCTGCTCGTCGGCGCGGCGGCCGTCTGGCGCGCCGCGGCGGGCAGGCGCGCCGCGCCCGAGACCGCGCTGAGCGAGGAGGAGGCTAGCAGGATCGAGCGACTGCTGGCGGAGGATCCCGCTTCGGCGGAAGAGCCTCGAAAATAACCTAAGATCGCTGTGATTCCAGCGGCTTGGCCAACATTACCAAAGTTTCATCCCGCGGCCATGGCACCGTAATGTGACGCCGACTATCTGTCGGACGAAGGATGCCTGACGGGCGTCCCGACATGAGACCAAAGGACAATCGCACATGAGCACGTTCCCCGCTTCCTCCCGTACTCGCAACCGTCTTCTCGCCGCAGCGGCCTCGGTCGCGATCGCGGGCGCCATCGGCTTCGGCGCCGTGACCAGCGGCACCGCGCCTGTGCTGGCTGACGCCGTCCGCGTAACCGCTCCCCAGGCGCCGGGCTTCGCAGATGTCGTCGAGAAGGTTTCCCCGGCAGTCGTTAGCGTTCGCGTCAAGGCCAAGGTCGAGCCCGCTTCCGACAATGGCGGCGGCATGCTTGGCGGCGGCGGTGGCTTCTTCGGCGACGGCAACGGCTTCGACCAACTGCCCGACGATCATCCGCTGAAGCGTTTCTTCAAGGAATTCCGCGGCTATGGCGACAATGACAACGGCGACAACGGCCAGCAGCGCCGCTTCGGCCGCCGCGACCATGGCGAGCGCATCCGCCCGACCGCGCAGGGCTCCGGCTTCTTCGTTTCGGAGGACGGCTATGTCGTCACCAACAACCACGTCGTCGACGGCGGCGCAGCCTTCACGATCGTCATGAACGACGGCACCGAGCTCGATGCCAAGCTGGTGGGCACAGACCCGCGCACCGACCTCGCCGTGCTCAAGGTCGATGCCGATCACAAGTTTACCTATGTCGACTTCGCCAATGACTCGAACGTACGCGTCGGCGACTGGGTGGTCGCGGTCGGCAATCCGTTCGGTCTCGGCGGCACCGTCACCGCGGGCATCGTCTCGGCGCGCGGCCGCGATATCGGTGCCGGCCCCTATGACGACTTCATCCAGATCGACGCGGCCGTGAATCACGGCAACTCCGGCGGTCCCGCCTTCAATCTCGGCGGCGAGGTCGTCGGCGTGAACACAGCCATCTTCTCGCCGTCGGGCGGCAACGTCGGCATCGCCTTCGCGATCCCGGCTTCCACGGCGCGCGAAGTCGTCGATCACCTGATCAAGGACGGCAATGTCGAGCGCGGCTGGCTGGGCGTCCAGATTCAGCCGGTCAACGAGGACATCGCCGAATCGCTCGGCCTGAAGGGCGACAAGGGCGCCCTGGTATCCGAGGCTCAGGCCGACGGTCCGGCCAAGGCCGCAGGCATCCGCGCCGGCGATGTGATCACCAAGGTCGACGACAAGGACGTCGCTTCGCCGCGCGAACTGGCCCGCCTCATCGGCAATGTCATGCCCGGCAAGGACGTGTCGGTGTCCGTCTGGCGCGACGGCAAGACCGAGACCATGACGGTCAAGCTCGGCGAGCTGCCGGCTGAGAAGCAGGCCTCGGCGGCCGATCAGTCGCAGCCCGCGGCTCCCGGCTCGCTGGACGATTTCGGCCTGACGGTCACCAAGTCGGAGGACGGCAAGGGCCTCGTCGTCACCGACGTAGATCCCGACGGCGACGCGGCCGAGCGCGGCATCCAGCCGGGCGACGTCATCCTGTCGGTCAACTCGCGCGACGTGAACTCGGTCTCCGAAATGACCGACGCCATCGCCGACGCCGCCAAGTCCGGCCGCAAGGCCGTCCTGGTCCAGCTGTCGCGCGAGGACTCCAGCCGCTTCGTCGCCCTTCCGGTGGCGCAGGGCTGATCGAAGGTCTGACCCGATCGTCGTCGGCGCAAACGCATGAGCCCCCGGGCCGCGACGCCGACGACTTTCGGAGCCGGATCGGGTCCTCGTCCCGGAGTTCCGGTTCCGGCGGCAGCGGGCGCCCATCGCCCGCTGCCGCGAATGACCTCCACGACCGACGAATCGTCCTATAGTGAGGCCATGAAGATTCTGGTGATCGAAGACGACCGCGATGCGGCCCACTATCTCCAGCGCGCGCTGGGGGAGGCGGGCCACAACGTGGACGTCGCCGGAGACGGCGAGACCGGTTTCGTGCTGGCCGACGCCGGCGAGTACGACGTGCTGGTGGTCGATCGCATGCTGCCCCGCCGCGACGGTCTTTCGGTGATCGCAGGGCTTCGGTCGCGCGGCAACGCCGTCCCGGCGCTCATACTGTCCGCGCTGGGTGAAGTCGACGATCGCGTTACCGGCCTGCGTGCCGGCGGCGACGACTATCTCACCAAGCCCTATGCCTTTTCCGAACTGCTTGCCCGCATCGAGGTGCTCGCCCGCCGCGTCGGTTCCAAGGACGCGGAGACGACCTACCGCGTCGGCGATCTCGAGCTCGATCGTCTGTCCCACACCGTGCGCCGCGCCGGCAAGGAGATCACCCTGCAGCCGCGCGAATTCCGGCTGCTGGAATATCTGATGCGCTATGCCGGCCAGGTGGTGACGCGCACAATGCTGCTGGAGAACGTCTGGGACTATCATTTCGACCCGCAGACCAACGTCATCGACGTGCACATCTCGCGCCTGCGCGGCAAGATCGAGCGCGGCTTCGAGACCCCCGTGCTGCATACCGTGCGCGGGGCGGGCTACATGCTGAGGGCCGGCTAGGCCGATGGCGGTGTCGCTGCCGCCCATCTTCAAGACGACCGCCGCGCGGCTTTCGGCGCTTTATCTCCTCCTGTTCGCCGTCTGCGCGGTTCTGCTCGTGCTCTACATGACGGCGCTGTCGGCTCGCATGTTGGCCAGTCAGACTCAGGACACGATCGAGGAAGAGATGCAGAGCCTCGGCCGCGCCTATCAGCGCGGCGGGCTGCCGGTGCTGGTCCGCGTGATCGGCCAGCGCTCGCGCCAGCCGGGCGCGAACCTCTATCTGATCACCGACCCCAACGGGCGTATCCTGGCCGGCAACGTGCAGAGCCTGGAACCGGGCGTGCTGGAGACGGACGGTTGGACCGAGCAGCCCTTCGTCTATCAGCGCTTCGGCGAGGTGGCCGAGACCGGTGTTCTGGCCGAGACACCGCCGCCCTCCGCCGACGAGCCGCCTGGCCGCATGCGCCACGCCGCCATGGCGCTGGTTTTGCGCCTGCCGAACCAGATGATCATGCTGGTGGGGCGCGACCTCGGCGAGCCGGAGCGGTTCCGCGCGGTGGTGCGCCGCTCGCTGATGCTGGCGCTGGGCATGATGGGACTCGGCGGCCTGGTCATCTGGTTCTTCGTTGGTAGGCGCGCGCTGAAGCGCATCGACGACGTCTCCGACGCCAGCCGCCGCATCATGGCGGGTGACCTCACACGCCGCCTGCCGGTCTCGGGCGCCGGCGACGAGTTCGATCGCCTGTCGGAAAACCTCAACGCCATGCTGACTCGCATCGCCAGCCTCAACGACGGGCTCAAGCAGGTATCCGCCAACATCGCCCATGACCTCAAGACGCCGCTGACACGATTGCGCAACCGGGCCGAGGCGGCGCTGGCGGCCGAACCGGACGGCGCCGGCTACCGAGCCGCGCTGGAATCGACCATCGCCGAGTCCGACCAGTTGATCAAAACCTTCAACGCGATCCTGATGATCGCGCGCCTGGAAGCCGGATATTCGTCGGAATCGGTCACGCCCGTCGATCTCGGCGCAGTGGTCCGCGACGTGACGGAGCTCTACGAACCCGTCGCCGAAGAGGGTGGCGTCGGCATGAGCGTCGATGTAGCAGAGGGCATCACCATCCGGGGCAACCGCGAGCTCATCGCGCAGGCGCTTTCGAACGTCGTCGACAACGCCATCAAATACTCGGCCGAGGCGGTGGAGAAGCCCGCGGTCGCCGTGCGCCTCGAACGATCGGCGGACGAAATCGTGCTGTCGGTCGCGGACAACGGAAAGGGAATTCCCGAGGCTGCGGACCGGGAGCGCGCCACCGAGCGCTTCGTGCGGCTCGAGCAGAGCCGAACCCAGCCCGGCGCCGGATTGGGATTGAGTCTTGCGAAAGCCGTCATGATCTTCCATTCCGGTCGCCTCGAACTGGCTCCGGCGGAGCCCGGCCTGTCGGTTCGGCTGGTGTTTCCGCAGAAGAGGGATCCCTGACGGCGATGGTTGCAGCGGCGCGTGAACGAAAGACCCGATCCTGGTTCGACGGCCCCTTTGCCACGCTGACGCCGCTGGATACCGCCCATGCCCGCGCAACGCTTGCCGATCTGAAGGCGGGCGCTGTCCCCGACGCGCCGCGTTTCGCCGCCCTTCTGGCAGCAAAGTCCGCCGCACGGGATTTTCTCGGCGCGGTGTTCGACCTCTCCGAGTTCCTGCGCAATGCTGCAAGGCGGCGTCCCGAAATGTTCGAGCGGCTGTTCGACAGCCGGCCGGAGGACCGGCTGGCCGAGATCCTGGAGGCGGTCCGGGCCGCGCCGCTGGAGGAAGATATCAGCGAAAACGGGCTGATGGCGGAGCTGCGGGCGCTGAAGTTCGAGGCGCACTGCCTGATCGCCCTCGACGACCTCGCCGGCCGGGTCGAATGCGCCGTCACCGTCCGGCGCCTGAGCGATCTGGCGGATGCCTGCGTCGGCGCTGCGGTCGATTTCCTGCTGCGCGATTCCGACAAGCAGGGCAAGGTCAGCCTATCCGACCGTGCCAGACCGGGCGAGGGGTCGGGCTGGATCGTGCTCGGCATGGGCAAGCTCGGTGCGCACGAGCTTAATTTTTCGTCGGACATTGACCTTGTGCTGTTCTTCGATCCCGAGGCGCCCGCCATTACCGATCCCGCCGACGCGACCGAAATGTTCTCGCGTCTCGCGCGCCGGCTGGTGCGCATCCTGCAGGACCGGACCGACGGCGGTTACGTCTTCCGCACCGACTTGCGCTTGCGGCCCGATCCCGGTTCTACGCCGCTCGCCATACCGGTCGAGGCGGCGCTGACCTATTACGAGGGACGCGGCCAGAATTGGGAGCGCGCCGCCATGATCAAGGCGCGGCCGGTGGCTGGCGACCTCGCCGCCGGCGCCGCCTTTCTGGCGGAGCTGCGGCCCTATGTCTGGCGCAAATACATGGACTTCGCGGCGATCGCGGACGTGCACTCCATCAAGCGCCAGATCCATGCCCACAAGGGCCATGGCGAGATCGCGGTGAAGGGGCACAACGTCAAGCTGGGACGGGGCGGCATCCGCGAGATCGAGTTCTTCGTGCAGACCCAGCAGCTTATCGCCGGCGGCCGCTTTCCCGAGCTGCGCGGACGCGACACCGTCGGCATGCTTTCGGAACTGGCGCGCCGAGGCTGGATCACCGCCGAGGCGTGCGACGTGCTGACGGCGCAGTACTGGTTCCTGCGCCGCGTCGAGCATGCGATCCAGATGGTGGCCGACGAGCAGACCCACACGCTGCCGGAGGACGACGCCGGGCTCGAGCGCATCGCCCGACTGCTGGCTTATCCCGACGCCGACGCCTTCGCGAACGCCTTCCGGACGTCATTGCAGGCGGTGGAGAAGCACTATGCGGCGCTGTTCGAGACCGCGCCGCAGCTTTCATCCGGCGTCGGCAACCTGGTCTTCACCGGCGATGTCGACGATCCCGACACGCTGCATACGCTTTCCGGCATGGGC
>JAEUMA010000126.1 GCA_016793565.1 Rhizobiaceae bacterium | reverse complement strand
GCTCATATGATAACGGCTTCGAACTGTCATAGCCCGCCCGATCACGATTTGTATCACCGGCTTTCCATCCGTTCTATTTCACGCCACGAGCGGCCATGCGGCGTTGCTTTTTGGCACACCACCCCTCCATCGGATGGAATCGTATCGCGATATCCTACAGACTCCGATAAGGATTGGGGTAGAACCTTTACTGTCATTGCGCCAGATCGGGCGCCGCGGCTTGCAACAGCTTGTGGATTGTCGCTACTGCTGCCGGCGTGTCGGAAACCCTGGGCGACCGGCGCGAGCGGTTGCGCGCTAGCGCGACGGAAACGAGCCAATGGTCTTTGAATGATTCGCCGGATTGCCCTCCTGCTTTTCGCAGTCATCGCGGTCGTTCTCCTGCTCCGCTGGCTGGTCAGTGCCGACGGAATTTGGGACGCGATGAAGCCGGCGCTGATCCCGGTGGTGCGTGTCTATCTCGACATCTTCAACTCGCCGGCAACGGCGATCCTGCTCTGCGTCGTGATGCTGCTGGTCGCCATCGGACTCTTCGCGGCCTATCACCTGCGGCAAATCGCGCCGGCCGAGCGGGACCTGTCGATCCTCGCGACCCAGCTGCGGGCGATCGACCGCCGTTCGGTCCGCGATTCGACGCTCGCCGAGATCGACAGGGCGATGCAACGCTATCCCCGTTTCGATCGGGGATGGCGTCTTTATCGGGCGACATTGGTCGCGGGCGCCGACGGACGCTGGTTCAGCAGCTTACCGCCGTCGCACTATTTCAACATGCGTATGCTGGAGAATTCCGGCATGCGGCTACGCTTCTATCTCGGCCTGCCCAATGACTTCGTTGGCCTGGGACTGGTTTTCACCTTCCTCGGCCTGGTTGCCGGGCTCTATTTCGCCAGCCGCAGCATGATGGCATCCGATCTGAGCGATGCACGGGCGGCCCTGACCCAGCTTCTGCACGCGGCGACCTTCAAGTTCCTGACTTCAATCGTAGGCATTTCGATTTCCATCGTGATGTCCGCCGCTCAGCGGGTGCAACTGGAGCGGCTGCACGGCGCGCTTGCGGAGGTGCAGATGCTGCTCGAGGAAGCGCTGCCCCTGGCGCGTGGGCGGGAAGCCGGCTCGCACCCGGCACCCGTCGCATCTGTTCCATCAGGCGCGTGAACACCGCGATGACGCCGCAAGATCCATACCCGGGCGAGCAAGAGCTGTCGTCGCACAGCTTTTTTGTGCCAATGGTGGACCTGCTGGCGGGCGTGGTCTTCCTGCTCGTCATCATGTTGGCGGCGTCCGTTCTGGTCTCGCGTCCGGACTTCGGCAAGGCGCAGTCCATGCAGACTGAGTTGAGGCGGATCGCAGCGGAACTGGAAACGGCCCGCGCGGCAGAACATCTCCTGCTCGATCCTCGCCGGCAGGCCGACCGCGACAGGCGTCTGCTGCTGGAACGTCTCGCGGGTCGTCTCGCCGGAAGAGGCTACCAGCTGTCCGTCGATGCCGAGCGCGGGACAGTCGCCGTCGAGGCGAGGGACGCTTTTCGGGACGGCGCCATTGCGCTCGAACCGGCCGGACAAGCGCTGGCCGCCGCCGTGGGCGACGCGTTGGCGGCAGAACTGCCATGCCTGGCGGTGCCGGCCACGAATGCGGACGGCTGCGCGGGCTACGGAGATGCGCGGCTCGAAACGGTCGAAGTTCTCGCCAGTCCTTCGCGCATGACGATGCCCGCCGGAGGCGCCGTGTCTACCGCGCGGGCACTCTCCCTCCAGCTTCTCTCGTCCGTGGCAGCTGCCCATCCAGCGCTCGTCGCTTTGGCCGGGGAACGAGGCGTGCCGTTGATGACTTACGGCGAGGGCGCGTCGGGTGCTGCAGAGGGCCCGGAAGGCCTGGTTCTGCGTTTTCAGATGGCGCTTCCCCCCATCCCCTGAGGGAAGGTTGGCGAATTTGGATTGACTTGTGCTCCGGCAGGTCGCACGGAGCGGTGGATGCGTTGCCGGGAGGGGAGTATCGGCGGCGGACCGGGAGAGAGTATCGGACCCGTGTAAAAGTATGTCATTTGCGCAGCTACGCGAGTGGGTTTCCGACATGCCCCGCCGCCGCAAGCAGTTCGTGCTCGTGGCGTTCGATGCCGCTGTGCTCGCGACGGTTGCGTGGATCGCGTTCTCCCTGCGCTTCAATCGCTTATTCGAACCGAACATGGCGCAGGCGGCGCTGATTCTGGCTGCCCCGCTGATCGCGATCCCGGTTTTCGTGCGCCTGGGACTCTATCGCGCCGTCATCCGCTACCTTCCCGAACGCGCCTTGTGGACGATCATCCAGGCGATGACGGTCGCCACGCTGATATGGGTGAGCCTGGCCTTTCTCACCCAAATGACCGGCGCCAGCGGTATCCCGCGCAGCATTCCGCTGGTCTATTGGTCGCTTTCGATCGCCATCGTGGCCGGCAGTCGCTTCGGGGCCAAGTGGCTGCTGGGCCGGCCGCTGAGAAACGAGCCGCGCACCAAGGTCACTCTGATCCACGGCACTGGCGAGGCGGCGCTGCAGCTTGCGAAGGCCCTGGGCGGAAGCCCGGATGCCCAGGTGGCAGGTTTCGTCAGCGACGATCCCAACATGCACGGCATGGATATATTGGGCATCCGCGTCTATCCCGAAGCGGCGATCGCGCGCCTCATCCCCAATCTAGGCATCACCGAACTGATCATCACCTCCGGCCCGGGCGGCGGACCGACGCGTCGCGACCTGCTTGGCCGCCTCAGCGGCCTACCGGTGAAGGTGCGCATCCTGCCGGCGATCGCCGACCTCGCAGCCGGCAAGTATCTCGTCAGCCATGTTCGCGACATCGACATCGACGATCTCCTCGGCCGCACGCCGGTTCCTGCCGACGCATCTCTCCTGCAGCGGATGGGAGAGGCCCGCGCCATCCTGGTCACCGGCGCGGCTGGCTCCATCGGCTCGCAGCTTTGCCGGACGATCGCTGCCCTTCGCCCCGGCGTTCTGGTGGCGCTCGATTTCAACGAATACGGACTTTATCGGCTGGAGCGCGATCTCGCTGCCGCTTTCGACACGCGGGTCGTGCCGGTTCTGGGCTCGGTCACCGACGCGGCGCTGCTGGAGAACATCGTCCGCACGCATCAAATCGACACCATCTTCCATTGCGCCGCCTACAAGCACGTGCCGCTGGTGGAGCAGAACGTGCTGGAGGGCGTGCGCAACAACGTTTTCGGGGCTAAGACGCTGGCGGAGGTGGCGTCGGCGGAGGGCGTCGCCAACCTCATCCTGATATCCTCGGACAAGGCTGTGCGACCGTCGAGTGTGATGGGCGCTACCAAGCGCTGGGCCGAACTGATCGTGCGCTACTACGGTGTCAGCGGCACGCAGCGGAACCGCCCCCGCAACTTCGCCTCGGTCCGATTCGGCAATGTCCTCGGCTCCAGCGGGTCCGTGGTGCCGCTGTTCAAGGAACAGATATCCTCCGGCGGCCCGGTGACACTGACAGACGAAAACATGACGCGCTACTTCATGTCCATTCGGGAGGCGGCCGAACTGATCGTCCAGGCGGGAGGCCTTTCCGAAAGCGGCGACATCCTGATGCTGGACATGGGCGAGCCCGTGCGCATCAAGGACCTGGCGGAGGACATGATCCTGCTGGCGGGCCTCAGTGTGAAAAGCCCTGCCAATCCCGAGGGCGACATCGAGATTGTCACCATCGGTCCCCGCGAAGGGGAAAAACTGCATGAGGAGCTGTTTTACGATCCGCAGGGTGTGACGGCCACGTCGCACCCGAAGATCCTGCGCGCCCGCCGGATGAACGGCAAGGCCGATGCCGTGCCCGAGGCTCTGGAGCAGCTTGCCGAGGCGTTGGCCGCGCGTGATGAAGTCCTGGTTCGCAATGCGCTGTTCGACTTCGTTCGCGCCTGAACCCCGGCATAGCGGGTCGGCTGCCGTCCGAAACCCACTCTCGGGTACCGTCTGGTGATGGCGGCTGAGGGCGGCAGAGCCGCCGATCCCGCCGGAGCGCGCGTGGCGGTGCTGCTCGGCACCAAGAACGGTGGCAGCTTTTTGGAAGAACAGCTCCGGTCGGTGGCGGAGCAGCACCATCCGAATATCGACGTCTGGGCGTCGGACGACGGGTCGAGCGACGATACGCTTCCGATGCTGCGGCGATGGGCTGATCACTGGTCGAAAGGCGCTTTCGTCGTGCTTCGGGGGCCCGACGAGGGGTTCGCCGAGAATTTTCGGGCACTCCTGACCAACGCGACGATCGAGGCGGACTACTTCGCTTTCTGCGACCAGGACGACATCTGGGAGCGGCACAAGCTGGCGACCGCTCTGACGCGTATGGCGAAGATCGACGCCTCGGTTCCCCAGCTTTACTGTTCGCGCACGCTCTCCATCAGCGAAGACGGCCGGCCGCTCGGTCATTCGCCGCTGCCCCTGCGAGAGCCATCCTTTCGCAATGCGCTGGTGCAGAGCCTGGCCGGCGGCAATACGATGGTGCTGAACCGTTCCGCGCGCGATCTGGTGGCGCGTGCTTCGATGCGCGCGCGCTTCGTCAGCCACGACTGGTGGAGCTATCAGATCGTGTCGGCGTCGGGCGGCGTGGTCCATTACGATGCGGAGCCGATGGTGCGCTACCGGCAGCACGCCGGCAACCAGATCGGCGCCAATTCGACATGGGCGGCGCGGATCGTGCGGTTGCGGCGTCTTTTCGCCGGGCAGTTCTATGACTGGACCGACATCAATATGGCCGCGCTCGAAGCCAACCGCGATCTGCTGACCGAAGAGTCCAGGGCGGTGATGGACGCGTTTCGCCAGGTGCGGGACGGCGGCCTTGCCAACCGCTTCAGCCAGCTTCGGCGCTCGCGCGTCTACCGCCAGTCGATCTACGGCAACCTCGGCCTCTATCTCGCGGTCGCGTTCAGGAGGATCTAGCCATAGACGGCAAGCGCGCACTCGACCTGCTGATCGGGGTTCCGGCGATGCTGGTCTCGGTCCCGGTCGTGCTGGCCGCGATGGCGGTCGTGCGGCTGACATCGCCGGGACCGGCGATCTTCGCGCAGCCGCGCGTCGGGCGCGGCGGCAACGTCTTCGTCTGCCGCAAGCTGCGTACGATGCGCCTGGGCACGCCATCGGTACCCACGCACGAAGCGTCCGCCAGCCAGATCACCGGCGTCGGCCGCTTCCTGCGTGCGTCCAAGCTCGACGAACTGCCGCAGTTCTGGAACGTGCTCGTCGGCGAGATGAGCCTCGTAGGCCCAAGACCGTGCCTGCCGACGCAGGCGAGGCTGATCGCCGAGCGCGAGAAACGCGGGGTGATGCGGGCTCTGCCCGGCATCACGGGGCTGGCGCAGGTGAACGGTGTCGATATGTCCGATCCTGTCGCCTGCGCCGAGATGGACGCCGAATATCTCCGCACCCGATCGCTGCGGCTCGATCTGACGATCCTGTTCAGGACTTTGGTCGGCCGGCGCTGACCCAGGCCTCCGCTGCCTTTCGCAGGCCTGCAGTGCTTTCCGTCCGGACGGGTAGCCCATCCTCGGTCAAAGCGCCGACGTCGCAGATCTGGTTCACGCTCAGCGCACGAATGCCGGAGGATGCGCCCGCCAAAGCCGCAAAGACTTGCCCGGGTATCGCCGGCAGGCGGCGGGGGCGGCCGAGCCCGTCGCGAAAAGCACCGAGGATCTGCCAAAGGGTCGCGGGTTCGCGGTCGCCGATAAGATAGATGGTGCGCCGCGTGGGCGGCCGTGTGAGGAGCGCCGCCGCGATCTCCCCAACGCTTTGCGCGCCTACCAGCGAGCGGCGCGCTTCCACGCCGCCGAGTGGCAGCGGGAAGGGCGTGTCGGCAAGCCTCATCAGCCGCTGCAGATTGCCCTTCATGCCGGCACCGTACACCGGCGGCAGGCGCAGCACCGTCAGCTGCCCCGGCTGCGCGGCGAAAGCGCGCTCCGCCGCCTGCTCGCCGGCGAGCTTGGAGCGGCCGTAGGAATCGTCCGGGGCCGGTGTCATGTCAGGCGTGATGGTGCCGTCGAAGCCGGCGGCCGCGACCGCGCGGATGGAGGACAGCAGGATAAAGCGCTTCGAGCCCGACCGCTCCGCAGCCAGAGCGAGCCTTTCCGTCAACTGCGCGTTGGCCTGGAAATAGGCGGCTTCCGGCGTATCGGCGGCGGCATTCGTCAGTCCGGCGCAGTGGACAATCGCGCTGACGCCGGCAAGGGCCGTCGCGAACTCGTCGTCCGGCTCGTCTGGCCGCGGCAGGCGCCGGCTTTCGCGGATCGGCCGATCTGTGGAGGTGCCATGCCGCAACAAGACCACCGGAAGGCCGGCCTGATCGAGATGCGCGACGACCTGTCGGCCGACGAAGCCACTCGCGCCGGTGACGGCGACCTTCACCGCAATCCCAGCCGGGCAGCCTCGGCCGGATTCTCCGCAAGCTGGATCCAGTAGCGACAGCAGAAGGCGAACGCTGCGGAAAACAGCACGAACGACTCGCCGATCGCCAGGCGGTTGTTCGAATTGGTAAGCAGCGTCAGCATGAAGAAGGCGAGGCAGAACGCGAAGCAGATGAAAGCGGAGTCGCTGATGAGGCCCATATTGGCGGCCTTCCGCACCCAGCCCACGAAGATCGCATACAGCACAGCCATGAAGGCCAGTCCGAATAGGCCGTAGCGGACCGCGATCTCGAGATATCCGTTGTGGAACACGTTGAACGGCTGGTCGGCGTAGCGGGTCTGCGGCAGCAGGCTCTCCCACATGACGCCATTCCCGAACCACGGACTATGCTGCCAGATCTCCAGCGCGTTGATCCAAAGCTGCAGGCGGATACTGAGGGTATCGGGCAGATTTCCCTGCGCGATCAGCTCGTTGACGGCATCCAGCGAAAAACCGGACCCCGCGAAGCGTTTGAGCACGTCCTCCGATGCGACCGCGACCGGGCCGGCCACAGCCCAGTACTTGTCGCTGAAGAAGACTGCGAACCCGATCGCCAGGATCGCTGCCACGGCCGAGATGGCGTAGGCGGTCCGACTGCGGGTACGCCAGGCCATCGCAAGGAGCTGGAGCGGCATGATGAGCAGCAGCGAGAGCCATATGCCCTTGGATTTGCCGCCGAAGATGTTGAGGAAGCAGAGCGCCATCACGGCGAAGGCGAGCGCGCCGCCAAAGAGGCGGTGCAACTGCGGGCGGCTCTTGTCGGTCGCGAGTTCCTCGATCCACGCCAGGCTGCAGATCAGCATAATGCCGACAGCGACGGAGCCGTGGATGGTGTTCTTGTGGAACAGCACGTCCACCCGCTGGCCGCTCAGGATGGCGCTCTCGTTGGTGGAGATCATCAGCCAGAGAAATGAAAGGCTGAAGAACAGCCAGATCGCCAGCTCGGCGCGGTTGCGCATCAGAAACAGCGCATAGCCCAGCAGCGGAAACAGCGCCGGGAAGAGATATATGCCCTCCGACGAGCCGTTTTGCCCGTAGTTCGTGGCGAACAGGTCGATGCAGTACCAGATGGCGACGAAGGCGGTCCAGAGCACGCAGGCGAGTTCGACCCAGCCCGGCCGCGGACGGTATTCCCGCAGCACCACCCCGAAGAAGCCGACGATGCCGAGGATGATGATGCCGACACGGTAGGAGTCACGCTCGAACCACAGCGCCGACAGGAACAGGAAGATGCCGACGATGCCGCAGACGCCGCGCGACCAGATTACCCAGGTCGCCCGGTTGGGCGGCCGCCTGGCTATGGCGCTCCGTCCCGACGCGGCGAGCGCCAGCGGGTCCATGAAATTGTTACGGAGCTGGTGCTCGTGACCGACCAGCGGATCGGAACCGGGCGGCGCGCCGCCAGGCGCAGCGAGGTCGTTGCTGTTCATCGGTCGCGCCTATCCGTGTTCCAGCCACCCCACGCCAACACTATTCGTTTCAAGTTTACGAATTATCTCCGCAGGCCATACTGGATCCGCCGCAAATAGTCGACGGCGCGAAAGGCGAGGGTAGGCATCCGCTGCAGCGGAGAAGGCTTGGTGCGCGCATATCGCGCGCTGTCGGCGATCAGGCTGGGACCGTGCCGATTGGGAAAACTCACCAGCGGCTCGCGTGTCGTGAAGGTGGCGACGCCGGTCGCCCAGCCGCGCTCCAGCGCGATGTCCCAGGGGAGCCACATGGTGCCCAGCGCCTCGCGCAGGCGCGCCGCCGATGCCCGCGTGAGGGCGTAGGCGGCGGCCGACCCCTGCGGTCCGTGCAGACACCGGCCGTATTCGTCGCCCTCGCTCGACCGCCCCGTCGCCCGGAACGCCGTGGTGCGGTGGTTGACGAGCTTCAGCAGGCCGATCTCCGGTGCATCGGAAAAAACGGCGGCGACCCTGTCCGGAAGGTCGGCCGGCAGCGTGACGTCGTCCTCCGCGATGATCGCCAGCGGTTCCGGGGATGCCGCCACGATCTCCAGCGCCCGAAGATGGCTGCGGTAGCATCCGTATTCGCCCGGCAGCATCTCGCGCCCATGGCAGCGCCTGAATCGGGCGATATCGACATCGACCCGGTCGCCGGACCCGACCGCCCGGCCGTCTATGCCCGCGACGCGGCGAATGTCGAGGCCGAAGCCGCGCGAGCGCTCGATCGCCTCCCAACGATCGGCCGAGCGATCGAGATTGATGACATGGATCGGCAGCATTCCGGCGGCGGAGAACCCTTGGTCGCGATGCGGCGCTTCGTAACAGCACGTCGCCGGGGTAACAATGGTGTTCACCGGCGATGCGGTGAAACTGTTCCGCATCCTCGCCATTCTGCGAAAGCCGTTTCCCTAAACCGCGGCTTGGGAGAACGAACTTGCGTTGTGCGGGGCCAGCAACCGGTCTAGAAGCCAGCCAGCAATCCGTGGTCGGCGGAAGGGCGCGGCGCCTGTCGTCGCGGAAGAAGCCGCCGCCGACGTTTCATTGCCCTTTCGGGCGGCAGGTTTGGCATTCATGACAGTCGGCCTCACCCATCTTCAGCGCCTCGAAGCAGAGGCGATCCACATCTTTCGCGAGGTCGCGGCGACCTTCGCGAAGCCGGTGATGCTGTACTCGATCGGCAAGGATTCCTCCGTACTCCTGCATCTGGCCATGAAGGCGTTCTACCCGGCGACGCCTCCCTTCCCGTTTCTGCATGTCGATACGACGTGGAAATTCAAGGAGATGATCGCCTTTCGCGACGAGATGGCGCGGCGCAACGGCCTCGACCTTCTGGTGCATGTCAATCAGGACGGCGTGCGCGACAACATCAATCCCTTCGATTACGGTTCTAACACCCACACCCATGTGATGAAGACCGTTGCGCTGCGGCAGGCGCTGGACAAATACGGCTTCGATGCCGCGTTCGGCGGGGCGCGGCGCGACGAGGAGAAGTCGCGGGCGAAGGAGCGCATTTTTTCGTTCCGCAACGCACAGCACGTGTGGGACCCGAAGAACCAGCGCCCCGAAATGTGGAGGATCTACAACACCCGCATCGCGCCGGGGGAGTCGATCCGCGTCTTCCCGCTTTCCAACTGGACCGAACTCGACATCTGGCAGTACATTCTGCTGGAGAAAATCCCCATCGTACCGCTCTATTTCGCCAAGCAGCGGCCGGTCGTCGAGCGCGACGGCATGCTGATCATGCGCGACGACGAGCGTATGGTTTTGCGGCCGGGCGAGGTGGTGGAGAACCGGCTGGTGCGCTTCCGCACCCTGGGTTGCTACCCGCTTACCGGCGCGATCGAGTCCGACGCCGAGACGCTGGAGGACATCGTCACCGAGATGCTCACTGCGAGAACCTCGGAACGCCAGGGCCGGATGATCGACCGCGACGAGGCCGGATCGATGGAAAAGAAGAAGCGCGAAGGATATTTCTAAGACGATGCGCCACGCCAACGCGGAGCCGATCGCGATCGCCGACGGAATTGCAGACTACCTCTCACAGCAGGAGCACAAGTCGCTGCTTCGTTTCCTGACCTGCGGGTCGGTGGACGACGGCAAGTCGACGTTGATTGGACGGCTCCTATTCGACACCAAACTTATCTTTGAGGACCAGCTCGCGGCGCTGGAAAAGGATTCACGCAAGCACGGAACGACCGGCGACGAGATCGATCTCGCGCTGCTGGTCGACGGGCTGGAGGCTGAGCGCGAGCAGGGCATCACGATTGACGTCGCCTACCGCTTCTTCGCCACGCCCAAGCGTAAGTTCATCGTCGCCGACACTCCCGGGCACGAGCAGTACACACGCAACATGGCGACCGGCGCGTCGACGGCGGACTTGGCGGTCGTGCTGGTCGACGCGCGGCGCGGCGTCCTCAAGCAGACGCGTCGGCACTCCATCATCGCCTCGCTTCTCGGCATCAAGCACGTTATTCTGGCCGTCAACAAGATAGACCTCGTCGGCTACGACCGTGCGACCTTCGAGGCGATCACCGCCGACTATGCCGCTTTCGCCAAGACGCTCGGCTTTGCAAGCATCACGCCGATCCCGATCTCGGCGCGCTACGGCGACAATATAATCGCGCTTTCGCACAGCATGCCCTGGTACTCCGGTCCCACGCTGCTCGGCCACTTGGAGGCCGTCGACGTGGAGAGCAACGCCGCCGAGCAGCCCTTCCGGTTCCCGGTGCAGTACGTCAACCGGCCCAATCTGGATTTCCGCGGCTTCGCGGGCACGGTAGCATCTGGCGTCGTCGCCGTCGGCGACGAGGTGGTCGTGGCGAAATCGGGCAAGAGTTCGCACATCAAGCGCATCGTCGCCCATGGCGGTGACCTTCCGCGCGCGTCAGAGGGGCAGGCGGTCACCCTGGTGCTGCAGGACGAGATCGAGGTGTCGCGCGGAAACATTCTGGCGGCCCCGCGCGCACGCCCGCATGTCGCCGACCAGTTCGCCGCCAATATCGTCTGGTTCGACGAGCAGGCGTTGCTGCCGGGGCGCGCCTACATCCTGCGAACCGAGACGGATCAGGTAAACGCCACGGTCACCGACCTGAGGCATCGCATCGACGTCAACAGCTTCGCCGAGATCGCTGCCAAGTCGCTCGACATGAACGAGGTCGGCGTCTGCAATCTGGCCACGCAGGCCCCGATCGCCTTCGACAGTTTCGCCGAGAACCGCGCGACCGGCGCCTTCGTGCTGATCGATCGCATGACCAACGCCACGGTCGGCGCCGGCATGATACGCCACGGCCTGCGGCGCGCCGACAACATCCACTGGCAGGATCTGGCGGTCGACCGATCGGCGCGATCGGCGCTGAAGCTGCAGAGCCCCCGCGTGTTCTGGTTCACCGGCCTTTCCGGGTCCGGCAAGTCGACCATCGCCAACCTGCTGGAAAAGCGCCTCTATTCGACCGGCCGCCACACCTATCTTCTCGACGGCGACAATATCCGGCACGGCTTGAACCGCGATCTGGGCTTCAGCGATGCGGATCGCGTCGAAAACATCCGCCGCGTCGCCGAGGTGGCCAAGCTGATGGCCGACGCCGGGTTGATCGTCATCGTGTCGTTCATCTCGCCGTTCCGGGCCGAGCGGCAGATGGCGCGCGACCTGATGGCGCCGGGCGAGTTCGTCGAGGTGTTCGTCGACACGCCTTTCGACGTATGCGCCGCGCGTGATCGCAAGGGGCTATACGCACGCGCCATGCGCGGCGAGATCAAGAACTTCACCGGCCTCGATTCACCCTATGAAGAGCCCGAGTCGCCTGAGGTGCATCTCAGGACGGTCGGCCGTTCGCCGGATGAAATGATCGAGGAGCTGATACGGTGGCTGAATCAGCAGGACGGCGCCGAGGCATATGACGATGGCGGCGGCATCTGACGCCGCGATGCGCGAGCTCTTCGAGCGACTGGCGCTCGCGGCGGGCCGACGCATCATGGAGGTCTTTCACGGCCACGCCACGGTGGAGCACAAGGCCGACGCCTCGCCGGTGACCGAGGCCGACCGCGACAGCGAGCGCATCATCCTGGCGGGGCTGCGGGCTGCGTTTCCGCAGATGCCGTGCGTCGCCGAGGAGGAGAGCGCCGGGGGAATCGTGCCGACGTCGCTCGGCGACGCGTTTTTCCTGGTCGACCCGCTCGACGGCACCAAGGAATTCGTCAACCGGCGAACCGATTTCACCGTCAACATCGCCCTGGTGCGCCGGGGCGTGCCGGAGGTCGGCGTGGTCTTCGCGCCCTGCAGCCGGCGATTCTTCTCCGCCGAGCCGCACCTCGCCGAGCAACTGACAGTCGACGAGGACTTCACGATCACCGCGCGCCGGCGCATCCATGTCCGCGAGGCAGTCGCGCCGATGGCCGTGGTTGCCAGCCGCTCCCATCTCAATGCCGAAACGGAGGCGTTCATCCATAGGCTGAAGGCAGCCGAGATCGTTTCCGTCGGTTCGTCGCTGAAGTTCTGCCTGCTTGCGGCGGGCGAGGCCGACCTCTACCCGCGCTTCGGCCCGACCATGGAATGGGATACGGCCGCGGGCGACGCCGTGTTGAGGGCGGCCGGCGGACTGACGCTCGCACCCGGCGGAAGGCCCCTCGGCTACGGCAAGCGCGGGCGTTCGGGCGTGGCCGACTTCCTTAACCCGAGCTTCGTCGCCATCGGCCGCGTGGAAGCCGTGCCTGCCTTCTGAAGACGGACCGCGCAGCTACTCCGCCGCAACCGCCGACGAGTTGCGCCGCACGTAGTTGCGGATCGTGTCGATGATGCGGTCCTGGTCCGCCTCGCCGAGATAGGGATGCATCGGCAGGCACAGGATGCGTTCCGGCAGCGCCTCGGAGAGTTTCAGGCCACCGGGAGCGGTCGCATAGTGGCGATAGGCCACCTGCTGGTGCAACGGCTTGACATAGTAGATGACCGAGGGAATTCCCTTTTCCTGTAGATGCGCCTTGAGGCCGTCGCGGTCCGGCGTCTCGATGGCATATTGCGCCCAGGCGGAACGGCGGCCTTCCGGTACGCCGGCGACCTTGACGACGTCGGAAAGCCCGTCGCAGTAGCGCGCGGCCACCGTCTGGCGCGCTTCCATCTCCTCTTCGAGGATGGCCAGCTTCTGGATTAGGATCGCGGCCTGCAGCGTGTCGAGCCGCGAGTTCAGCCCGACATGGATGTTGTCATACTGCGTCTGGCCCTTGCCGTGGAACGCCAGCGAGCGAAGCTTTTCGGCAAGCCCCGCATCGTCTGTGAACATCGCGCCGCCGTCGCCGTAGCAGCCCAGCGGCTTGGCCGGATAAAAGCTGGTCGCGCCGACGTCGCCGAAGGCGCCGCACATGCGCGTGCCGGCCTTGCCGCCGATCGCCTGGGCGGCGTCCTCCACCACAAGCAAGCCCTCGCGCGCAGCGATGGGCAGGATGGCGTCGTACTCGGCAGCCAGCCCGAACAGGTCAACCGGGATGATGGCCTTGGGCGTCAGCCGGCCTTCGGCCTTCACCATGGCGATGGCCGCTTCCAGGCTCGCGGCGTCCATATTGTAGGTGTCGGCGGCGATCTCCACGAAGACCGGTTCGGCATGGGCCAGGGCCACGACTTCCGCGGTTGCCGCGAAAGTGAAGCTCGGCACGAACACCGCGTCGCCGGGGCCGATGCCCGCGGCCATCAGGGGCAGCAGCAGCGCGTCGGTGCCGTTGGCGCAACCGATCGCGTGCTTTACGCCGACATAGGCGGCGAGCTTGTTCTCGAATTCGGCGACCTGAGGCCCGTGGATATAGCGTCCGTCGTCGATGACCTGGTCGATCGCCGTGCGCAGCCTTTCGCGGATGCGCGCGCGCTGGGCGCCGAGATCGATGAACTGCATGGACTGCCTGCCGTGTGTTGTCTTGGTCGGCGCGCCTTAGCAGAGATCGCCCGATCGCAAAAGCCGGCGCGCCGCCGCAGCCGGCAGCCTTGGGCGTATCCCAACAACAAGATGCGTCTTTCGCCGTTACGGATCGTGATCGAGGCGGTCAGTCGAGCTCGTGCGCCCATGGCGGATTGGCGCCCGCTCGGGAGACGGTTACAGCAGCCGCACGGGCGCCCAGCTCCAGTGCGGCGCGCACCGCCTCCTGCGACAGGTCGGCAAGCGCTGCCTTGGTCAGCGCACCCTGCCTGTGAAGCGACGCCAAAAGGCCGGCGTTGAATGTGTCGCCGGCGCCGACCGTATCGATCACGGCGACCCGGTCCGACGCCACCTCTACGGCATGCCGCCGCGTGTAGCCGACTGCGCCCTTGCTGCCCCGCGTGATGACGACAAGCTTAGGTCCCGCCGCGAGCCAGCTCTGCGCGATCTCGGCGTGGGATCCCTGTTCGCCGAACCAGGCGAGGTCGTCGTCCGACAGCTTGACGATGTCGGCCATGGCGATCATGCGGCGCATGCGGGCAACATGCGTCTCGCGGTCGGCTATGAAGCCGGGGCGGATGTTGGGATCGAGCATGATGACGCGGCCGAGATGGTCGCGCCGCATCAGCGCCTCGTAGGCCGAGCCGCACGGCTCGGGAATGAGGCTGATCGCGCCGAACAGCATGGCGGAGATCTCGTCGTCGAACGCCGGCAGATCGGCGTCGGTCAGCATCCGGCCGGCCGTGTTCTCATCGTAGAAGGTGTAGGTCGCGTGACCGTCGACAAGCCGTACGAAAGCGAGCGTGGTTGGCCGCACCGACACGTTGGCGTAGCGCGAACCGACATGGCTGGACGCCAGCACTTCGCGGATCTGCTGGCCGAAAAGATCGGAGGACAGGCCGGAGAAGAATTCCACGGGAACGCCGAGCCGGCCGAGCGCTATCGCGGAGTTGAAAACCGCGCCGCCCGCATAGGGCGCGAACGCCGGCTCGCCCCCGGTCGATTGCCGCGGCAACATGTCGATCAGGGCTTCGCCGCAGCAGACGATCATGCCTTACTTGTCCCTCGGGGATAGATGACGCCCTTGCGCAGGATCACGTTTCCATAAAGCCTCGGCTCGGAAGTCGCTACGATTGTGTGCGCGGCGCGGACGCGTTCGTAGAACTTATCCCCTATAAGCGGAACGACGGCATGGCCAGGCGCCCGCCGCGCGCACACCGCGATCATGTCCTGGTGGACGGGGTCCACTAGCGCGGGATCGCCCTTGACCGTCGCCCTGAAGATCGCTTCCGGAACGAAATCGTCGATCGGCATGACCTGGAGGATGGCGTCGAGGACCGAAACGGCGTCGTGCCCGTCTGCGCGCACCAGCCGCCTTGCGTGCTCCTGTGCGGGGTAGTTGCCGTCCACCAGCGCGATCTCGTCGCCGTGGCCCATGGCCCGCAAGGTGAAGAGCAGCTCCGGGCCGAGGAGGGGAGGAAGGCCGATCAACATCGTCGCTAGCCCTTTCCGAGCACGCCAGCACCTACCAGGAAACGCTCCGACAGGGCGAGGCTGGCGCCGCCCAGCGCGCGAGCATGGATGCCGACGGTGCCTTCGCGGACCTCGGGCACCTTTATGCCCTCGACGTCGATGCGATAGAGCGCGCGATGGACCGCGGCGACAAGACGCGCGCGCACCGTGACGGGCATCCAGCCGTCGATCACCGCCGCTTCGAAATCGATCACAGCCGAGCCCGCTACAATGGCGTAGGCCAGGGCCTCGCCGGCCTGTTCGACCCAGCCATCGAGCGCCGGTCCGACGTCGCCCCAATCGGATGGCGAGGTCCAGAGATGCGACCCGTCGATGCCCTGGGCGTTCAATGCCCGCTCCAGCGTGGCGATCGAGGCGATGTCGATCAGCTGGACGGCATGGCCGCCGGCGACGGGCACCGGCATGGACCCCAGCGCGCCGGCGTTGCCGGTGGAGCCGCTGTAGAGCTTGCCGTTCAATACCACGCCTCCGCCGGCAAAGGCGCCGATGTAAAAATACAGGAAGTCGCGCAGCGCACCGGTTTGGCCGAACACCAGTTCGGCGCCGCAGGCCGAGGTCGCATCGTTCTGCAGATAGACGGGGAAGGGCAGGTCGGCCTGTAACTCGACGCGGATGTCGCGATGCCGCCAGCCATCCATGACGTCGCGCGGCGCGCCGACCGAGTCCGCCCAGCTCCACAATTCGAAAGGCATGGCGATGCCCATGCCGGCGATACGGCCGTCCTGCTCCGGCGTGAGCGCCGAGCGCATCGAGGCAACGCCCCGGCGCGCGAAGCCGGTCGTGTCGTCCGGCGTCGGGTAGCGATAGGAGTGCTGAAGCATGGAGCGCACCGTGCCTAGGAAATCGATCAGCACCAGTTCGGAGCTGCGCCGGCCGATCTTGAGACCAAGGAAAAAGGCGCCCTCCGGATCGAGGGTCATGGGGATGGAGGGCTGACCGACCTTGCCGCGCTGCGGCGCCTGCCGAAGCAGCAAGCCTTCCGCCTCCAGCGACCGCATGATGACGGAAACGGTCTGCGCCGACAGGCCCGTGATGCGCGCGATGTCGGTCTTGGCCAGGCTGCCGTGCTGGCGAACAAGTGTCAGCACCACGCGCTCATTGTGGTCGCGCATGCCGCTTTGATTCGTGCCGCGATGAAACAGACCATCGGCCGGCTCGCGAGCTACCGACCTGAGGCGGGTTTGCTCCACCTCGTTCCTCCCAGTTTGGCTGAGAGAATGCTGCGCAGAAAAAAGTCTGTCAATAATAAATAAGAGTGATTTAATTATTGACGGCCCCGGTGTTTCGTGATTTTTAGAATGGCAGGCACCCGGAGGAGGGTGCGCGGCGAGCGGACGGACCGACGCCGATCTTTACTGGGAGGTTTTCTGATGAAGTCTGTTTCCGCATTGAAGCTGAGTGTGTTTGGCGCGGCCGCTACCGCGCTGGTCGCTTTTGCCGCGCCGGCTTCGGCGCAAGGCGTAAGCGCCTGCCTGATCACCAAGACGGATACCAATCCGTTCTTCGTGAAAATGAAGGAGGGCGCGACTGCGAAGGCGAAAGAGCTCGGCGTTGAGCTCAAGTCCTACGCGGGCAAGATCGACGGCGACAACGAAAGCCAGGTAGCGGCGATCGAGTCCTGCATCGCCGACGGCGCCAAGGGCATCCTGCTGGTGCCTTCCGACTCCAAGGCAATCGTCGACTCGGTCAAGAAGGCACGCGACGCCGGCATCCTGGTGATCGCGCTCGATACGCCGCTCGAACCCATCGACGCTGCCGACTCCACATTTGCAACGGACAATTTCAAGGCCGGCGAGCTGATCGGCGCCTGGGCCAAGGCAACGCTGGGTGATGCCGCCAAGGACGCCAAGATCGCATTTCTCGATCTCAATCCCAGTCAGCCCACGGTGGACGTGCTGCGCGACCAGGGTTTCATGAGCGGCTTCGGCATCGACACCAAGGACGCCAACAAGATCGGCGACGAGGACGATGCCCGCAACGTCTGCCACGACGTTACCAACGGTAACGAGGAGGGCGGCCGAAAGGCGATGGAGAACTGCCTGCAGAAGGATCCGGGCATCAACGTGGTCTATACCATCAACGAGCCGGCCGCCGCCGGTGCCTACGAGGCTCTCAAGGCTGTCGGGATGGAAAGCAATGTGCTGATCGTTTCCGTCGACGGCGGCTGCCCGGGTGTCAAGAATGTCTCCGAGGGCGTCATTGGCGCCACCTCGCAGCAATATCCGCTCCTGATGGCCGCGATGGGCATCGAGGCGATCAAGAAGTTCGCCGACTCCGGCGAGAAGCCGGCCCCGACCGAAGGCAAGAATTTCTTCGACACCGGCGCGACGCTGATCACCGACAAGCCGGCTTCGGGCGTCGACTCGATCGATACCAAGAAGGGCCTCGAGCTCTGCTGGGGTTGATCTCAGCCGATAACAGGCACAAAGTCCCTTCGTGCCCGGGGAAAGCCCGGGCACGTTGAGGCAACGACCTCAAGGGAGGATACCGGGATGACTGACGCATCGGCGGGCGCCGGGCGCGCGCAGGAATTCGAGAAGGTGTTGTCCGGCAGCGACACGTCCGTCGCCAGCTTCGACGTTCACAACAAGTCACCGATAGAGAAAATCCAGCACTTTCTGCACTCCAATCCGGCCGCCGTGCCGCTGATCGTGCTGGTGCTTTCGCTGATATTCTTCGGCATAGCCGTAGGCGAGCGCTTCTTTTCCGCCTTCACGTTGACGCTGATCCTTCAGCAGGTCGCGATCGTAGGCATCGTCGGTGCCGCACAGACCCTGGTCATCCTGACGGCCGGCATCGACCTCTCGGTCGGCGCCATCATGGTGCTTTCATCGGTCATCATGGGCCAGTTCACCTTCCGCTACGGCCTGCCGCCGACGCTGGCGGTGGTCTGCGGCCTCGCTGTCGGCGCGCTCTGCGGCTTCCTCAACGGTGTGCTGGTCGCGCGCATGAAGCTGCCGCCGTTCATCGTTACGCTGGGCACCTGGCAGATCATCCTGGCGGCGAACTTTCTCTATTCCGCGAATGAAACCATCCGCTCGCAGGACATCGCCGCGGAGGCGCCCATCCTGCAGTTCTTCGGCCAGAGCATGAAGATCGGCAGCGCCGTATTCACCTACGGCGTCATCGCCATGGTGCTGCTGGTTCTGCTGCTATGGTACGTGCTCAACCACACGGCCTGGGGTCGTCACGTCTATGCGGTCGGCGACGATCCGGATGCGGCTGAACTGGCTGGTGTCAACGTCCAGCGCATGCTGATCAGCGTCTATACGATCGCCGGACTGATCTGCGCGCTGGCCGGCTGGGCCATCATTGGCCGGCTGGGATCGGTGTCGCCGACCTCGGGCCAGTTCGCCAATATCGAATCCATCACCGCGGTCGTGATCGGCGGTATCTCGCTATTCGGCGGTCGCGGTTCCATCCTGGGCATGCTGTTCGGCGCGCTGATCGTCGGCGTCTTCTCGCTGGGACTGCGGCTGATCGGCACCGATCCGCAATGGACTTATCTGCTGATCGGCGCGCTGATCATCATCGCCGTGGCGATCGACCAGTGGATCAGAAAGGTTGCAGGCTGATGGCACCCGAACCGCTCCTCAAGGCACGCGGCCTCGTCAAGCGCTATGGACGCGTGACGGCGCTCAACAATGCCGACTTCGATCTCTACCCTGGCGAAATCCTCGCCGTGATAGGTGACAACGGCGCCGGAAAGTCGTCGCTGATCAAGGCCATTTCTGGCGCGGTGGTGCCGGACGAGGGCGAGATCACCCTCGACGGCAAGGTGGTCCAGTTCAAGTCGCCGATGGAGGCCCGCGGGGCCGGCATCGAGACCGTCTACCAGAACCTCGCTCTGTCGCCGGCGCTGTCGATCGCCGACAACATGTTCCTCGGCCGCGAACTGCGCAAACCCGGCTTCATGGGGCAGTGGCTGCGCATGCTCGACCGTCCGGCCATGGAAAAGCGGGCCCGCGAAAAACTGTCGGAACTCGGCCTGATGACCATCCAGAACATCGGCCAGTCGGTGGAGACGCTGTCCGGCGGTCAGCGGCAGGGCGTCGCCGTGGCACGCGCCGCAGCCTTCGGGTCCAAGGTGATCATCCTCGACGAACCGACGGCTGCGCTGGGCGTGAAAGAATCCCGTCGCGTGCTGGAACTGATCCTCGACGTGCGCCGGCGCGGTATACCGATCGTGCTGATCTCGCACAACATGCCGCATGTGTTCGAGGTAGCCGACCGCATCCATATCCACCGCCTCGGGCGCCGTCTGGCTGTGATAGACCCCAAGGAATTCACGATGTCGGATGCCGTGGCGTTCATGACCGGCGCCAAGGCGCCGCCGGAACTGGCGGTGGCGGCCTGACAGCCCGCTGTTAAACCGATTGAGAAAATCGCTGGATCGGATAGCATTCGGCCGGGAGGTTCCGGCCGATGCTTGAGGAAGCCGTCGGCAAGCGAGTGCGAAGAGGCGACATGACGGGCGCGATGACGGCTGAACTCCCCAAACTCCACCTCGACGAAATCGATACGCCGACGCTCGCCGGTGAGATCGTGCGCAGCCTCCGCTATCGCGGGGGCAAGGATCCGACGGTCGCCACGAAGCATGACTGGCTGATCGCCGCCACGCTCGTGATACGCGATCGCATGATCGATCGCTGGATGGAGTCCACCAAGCAGACCTACAAGCAGCAGGACAAGCGGGTTTACTATCTGTCGCTGGAGTTCCTGATCGGCAGGCTGCTGCGCGACGCGCTCTCCAATCTCGGCATGTTGGAGCGGATGAAGGAGGCGCTTGTTTCGCTCGGCGTCGAGTTCGACGCGATTGCCGAGCTGGAGCCGGACGCCGCCCTCGGCAATGGCGGCCTCGGCCGCCTGGCAGCCTGCTTCATGGAGAGCATGGCGACCGTCAATGTGCCGGCGCACGGATATGGCATCCGTTACGTCAACGGCCTGTTCCGCCAGGAAATCTCGGACGGCTGGCAGGTCGAGCTGCCGGAGACATGGCTCGATCACGGCAATCCGTGGGAATTCGAGCGGCGCGAACGCTCATTTGAGGTGGGTTTCGGCGGCACGGTCGAGTCCGTCACCTCTCGGGACGGACGCCTCGAACGGCATGTGTGGAAGCCCGCTGAGCGGGTCCTCGCCGTCGCTTTCGACACGCCTGTGGTTGGCTGGCGCGGCAACCGCGTCAACACGCTGCGCCTGTGGTCGGCCATGCCGGTCGATCCGATCCTGCTCGACAAGTTCAATGCCGGCGACCACATCGGCGCGCTGCAGGAAAGCAACAAGGCCGAGGCGCTGACGCGCGTGCTCTATCCGGCGGACGCCCATCAGGCGGGCCAGGAGTTGCGCCTGCGCCAGGAATATTTCTTTTCTGCCGCTTCACTTCAGGACATCGTTCAGCGCCATCTCAGCCAGTATGGCGAACTGATGTCGCTGCCGGACAAGGCGGCGATCCATCTGAACGATACGCATCCCGCCGTATCGGTGGCCGAACTGATGCGCATTCTGCTCGATGTGCACCAGATCGATTTCGACACGGCCTGGGATATCACAAAACGAACGTTCGCCTATACCAACCACACGCTGCTGCCCGAAGCGCTCGAGAGCTGGCCGGTGACTCTGTTCGAGCGCCTGCTGCCGCGGCACATGCAGATCGTCTACGCCATCAACGCCGAGATTTTGCTGGAAGCGCGCATCGTCAAGACGTTCGACGATGCCGCCATACGGCGCATCTCGCTGATCCAGGAAGACGGCGAACGCCGCGTTCGCATGGGCAACCTCGCCTTCGTCGGCTCGCACAGCATCAATGGCGTCTCGGCGCTGCATACTGAGCTGATGAAGGAGACGGTTTTTGCCGACCTGAACAAGCTTTATCCGCTGCGCATCAACAACAAGACCAACGGGATCACGCCGCGGCGATGGCTGATGGAGTGCAATCCCGCGCTGACCTCGCTGGCCTGCGAGGCCATCGGCGACCGCTTCATGGACGACGTCGACTACTTGAAGGATCTCGACGGCTTCGCCGACGATGCGGCCTTCCGGGAGAAGTTTGCCGCCGTCAAGCGCGCCAACAAGGAGCGGCTCGCCAAGGTGGTGATGGAGAGGATGGGTGTGCGCGTCGACCCGTCGGCGCTGTTCGACATACAGGTCAAGCGCATCCACGAATACAAGCGGCAGCTGCTCAACATCGTCGAGGCGGTCGCGCTCTACGACCAGATCCGCTCGCATCCGGAACGCGAATGGATGCCGCGCGTCAAATTCTTCGGCGGCAAGGCGGCGCCGAGCTACCATAACGCCAAGCTTATCATAAAGCTCGCCAACGACGTGGCGCGCGTCATCAACCGCGATCCGGCCGTGCGCGGCCTGCTGAAGATCGTGTTCATGCCGAACTACAATGTCAGCCTCGCCGAGATCATGATCCCGGCGGCCGATCTGTCGGAGCAGATTTCGACGGCCGGCATGGAGGCTTCCGGAACCGGCAACATGAAGTTCGCGATGAACGGCGCGCTCACCATCGGCACGCTGGACGGCGCCAATGTGGAAATCAAGCAGTTCGTCGGCGATGACAACATCTTCATCTTCGGCCTGACCGCCGCGGAGGTTGCGGAGCGCCGCGCCAATGGCTACGAGCCGCGCCAGCTGATAGAGAGCCTGCCGGAGCTGTCGCAGGCGCTTGCCGCGATATCGTCGGGCGTATTCTCGCCGCATGAGCCGGATCGCTATCGCGACCTTATCAGCGGACTTTACGATCACGACTGGTTCATGGTCGCGGCCGACTTCGACGCCTACGCGAACGCGCAACGCTCTGTCGACATGCTGTGGCGCAACAGTCCCGAATGGATGGCGAAGGCCATCCACAATGTCGCCCGCGTCGGCTGGTTCTCGTCGGATCGGACCATCCGCGAATATGCGAAGGAAATTTGGGAAGTCATGACGTAACGGCGTCCGGTCAGCCGGCCGCAGCGGCCTTCGGGAGGGGCGCTCGCGAATGAAGAAGGCTAGAGGCGGCTCGCCAGCGGATGCGCGGGCAGCCGCCGCCCAGTCGGATGTCGACGCCATCGTCGCAGGCCGCCATTCCAACCCCTTCGCGGTGCTGGGATTGCAGGAAGCGGACGGCGTGCTCGTGGCGCGGTGCTTCATACCGCATGCCGAGTTCGTCACTGCCTATACGTTGGCCGGAAAGCCGTGCGGTGAACTCGCCCGGCGCGACGATGCCGGCTTTTTCGAAGGCAGGCTGTCGATCCGCAAACGCCAGCCGCTCAAATA
>JAEUMA010000116.1 GCA_016793565.1 Rhizobiaceae bacterium | reverse complement strand
TCAGTCGCGCAGCCCTTGCGTCCGCTGCCAGGCGGATCCTGGCGCCTCGTTCGGTAAGGTCAATGTGAGGGCTGCGCGAGCGCGCCCCGGCGGCGGAACTGCTCGTGCACGATCACGATGACGCCGGCCATGACGATCAGCGCTGCGCCGAACGTCACTTCCCGGCGCGGCACGTCTCCCCATATGAGAAAGCCCAGGATAAACGACCATACCAGCGACGTGTATTCGAAGGGCGCGAGCACGGAGACCGGCGCCCGCTTCATGCCCTCGAACAGCGCGAATTGCGCGAAGCCGCCAAGCGCACCTGTCGCCACCAGAAGAAGCAGTTCCTCCAGCGAGGGTGTCTTCCACAGCGCGATCATGACCGGCAGGGAGACGACCAGGAAGAACACGTTGTTCAGCACCACCTGGATGATCGTGCGCTCCTGCAGCGCCATCTTGCGCAGCATCACGATCGACAGCGCCCAGAGGAATGCGGACGCCAGCACCAGCGCCACAGGCACGGAAATGCCGAGATTGGCCGGGTCGCAGGCAATGAAGACGCCCAGGAAGCCTACCAGCACCGCGACCCAGCGTGCCAGCGGCACCTTTTCCGCCAGCACGATGACGCCGAGCACCGTGACGATGACGGGAGCCGCGAAGTAGATGGTCGTCATCTCGGCGAGCTGCAGATGCTTCGAGGCACTGTAGTAGCAGAGCCAGGCCGCCAGGATGAGCACACTGCGCGAAATCATCGGTTTGACGACCGGCGACCGCCACGCCTCGCCGAAGACCGCCGGGCCTCCGAACAGGCCGGCCCCGACGAGCACGGTTACACTGCGGAAGAACATGATCTGCCATACCGACATGCCGGCAACCAGCAGCTTGATCGCCGCGTCCTGGCTGGAAAACAAAAGATAGGCGAGGCTGGTCAGCAGCACGCCGGAATAGATGCGCTCGGAAAGATCGACCGATGGCTTCGACATGTGTGCCCGTTGCGGAAGCGGGCATCCGACCTCTGGCACCCGACCGAGGTGCAGTATCGCGTACAAGGCGTCTGAGCGGAGCACCACGGCGAGATTTGCATTGGAGCACCGAACGGGTCAGGTCGACCGGGTTCGGGCGTTGCGCCAGTCGAGGCCGGCGTGCGCTACGACGGAGCCGAGCACGATCGCTCCCCCGATCACGCTCGACAGGGGAGGCAGTTCGGAAAGGAAAATAATCGCGAAAAACACCGCGAACGGCACTTCGGCTGCGCCGAGCAGCCCTGCCTCGGCGGCCGGCACCAGGCGGGCTCCCTCCGTCCACAGGATGACCGCGACCGCGAAGGCGAGGCCAAATGCGAACAGGAGCAGGCCGTCGTTAAAGGTTATCGCCAGCGGATCTGCCACGAGCCAGCCGAAGAAGAAAACTATGGCAGCCGAAACTGCGCCGGCCCATACCACTGGCGTGTCACGGAACTGGCGGATAAGCACGATGTACAGTGCGCTGAGCAGCGTCATGACCAGGGCCAGCATGTCACCGAATAGATTGCCGGTGCCGATACCGGCCGAAACCATGATGCCGACACCGCCGAGCGAGGTGAGTGCCGCGACGAGCGTCTGCGCCCGCGTGCGTTCGCGCAGGATAAGATAGGCGAGGCCGGCCGCGACGAACGGAGCCGTCGCGTAGATGATCGTGACATTGGCTACGTAGGTGTTGCGGAAGGCACCGATGAAGGCGAGGCTGGAGACAGCTCCGACAGCGGCCATCAGGCAGCCTTGCCAGCCGAGCCTGAACGCGCCCAGGCCGGTGCCGTCCCGGCGAGCGCGCCACGTCACATATCCGAGCACGAAGACGAAGCCGAATAGTCCGCGCCAGCAGGCGATCACGATGGCGTCGGCATTGACGGACTTTGTGAGGATGCCGGCAAGGCCGAACGCCGCCGCCGAGCAGACGACCAGAACCACGCCCAGCGCGTGCTGGGCATCCGGTCTTTCGGTGAGAGTCGTCTCGGCCTGCATCGTCTCTCCCCTCAATCGGCGCCGGACATCTGTTAGCCGAACCATGCCGACAGCCTGATGTCAGGAGCATCCGCATGGACCCGGCGTCCTGCATAGCGCCTTTCCGGTCAGGTCCGATGGGGCAGGCCGGCTACTGCGGCTGCTGGTAGCGCACCAGCCGGTCGAGCTTTGCCTGGTAGATGACGCCCGTCTCGGTGAAATCGGGGCTGGCGAGGCGCAGCAGCTTGGCGGCCGTTTCAGACGGATGCGGCAGCGTCTGCGGATTCTCGCCGGGCACCGCCTGCGCGCGCATAGCGGTTCGCGTCGCGCCAGGATCGGCGATGTTTACGCGCAGCGGCAGGCTCTTTGTTTCCTCCGCCCAGGAACGCGTCATCGTTTCCACCGCCGCCTTGGACGCGGCATAGGGCGCCCAGAAGGCGCGCGCGCTGTGGGCGGCGTTGGAGGAGACCACGATCGCGCGGCCTGCGTCGGAAAGGCGCAGCAATGGGTCGACTGAGCGGATGAGCCGCCACGTCGCAGTGACGTTCACCGACATCACCTTCTCGAAAGTCTTGGCCTCGACATGGCCGATCGGTGAGATGACGCCCAGGATCGCTGCATTGGCATACAGAATGTCGAGCTTGCCCCAGCGGTCGTGGATGGCGCCGCCCAGCCTGTCGATGCCTTCCATATCGGTGAGGTCCAGCGGCACCAGCGTTGCCTGGCCCCCGGCCGACTTGATCTCGTCGTCCAGTTCTTCCAGCCCGCCGACAGTCCGCGCGACCGCGATCACATGCGCTCCGGTCGCCGCCAGCTGCTTTGCCAGGAAATAGCCGATGCCGCGCGAGGCGCCGGTGACGAGGGCGAGGCGGCCGGAGAAGTCTGGGGTCTGGGTCATGCGCATGTCCGGTTGTGTCTGAGACGCCGCGTCCAGATAGGACGAATCTCTTGCCGGCGGAACCCGCCTCGTGCCGGCTCTTGCGACCATTGGCTGGCGATGCGTGAAATTTCAGCGATCATGTCGGCCACGCGCGTTGCTGCCCGTCCTTGCAGAAACGATTACTCGAAGGGAACATCCGACATGGCCAAAACCGCCGCGATCCTCCTCGCCCGACTGATCTTCGGAGGCCTGTTCGTCATGGCGCTGACCTTCAAGTTCGCGGACATGCCGGCGACGGCCGCCTATATCGAGGCGGCCGGCTTTCCGATGCCCATGCTGCTGGCCTGGCTGGCGGCGTTCTTCGAACTCGGGCTGGCGCTGGCGTTTCTGACCGGGGCGTTCTTTTCGGAAGCGGCCCTGCTGGCCGGCGTCTATGTGGTCTTTCTAGCCTTCGCCTTCCATGGTCCCAGCCATTGGCAGGCGAACCAGGCCGAGTTCGGCTTCTTCGTGGATCACTTCACATTCCTGGCCGGCCTGCTCTTCGCGGCCGTCCACGGACCGGGCGATGTATTGGCGCTACGCCGCAGCGTTTTCTGGAAGGAACGGTAGACCTATTGCCCGCCAGCTGCCAGCAGCGAGAGCGTGCGGACATTGTCCGCGCCGTCGAAATCCGTCAGCCGGGTGGGATACTCGCCGGTGAAGCAGGCGTCGCAGAACTGCGGCTGCGAATCGTCGCGGCCCTGTTCTCCGACCGCGCGGTAGAGGCCGTCGATCGAAAGGAAGCCGAGCGAATCGACGCGGATGAAGTCGGCCATTTCCTCGACCGTCATGCGCGAGGCGAGCAGCTTGGCCTTCTCCGGTGTGTCGACGCCGTAGAAGCAGGAAGCGCGGGTGGGCGGCGAGGCGATCCGCATGTGCACTTCCCGTGCGCCGGCCTCGCGAACCATCTGCACGATCTTCTGGCTGGTGGTGCCGCGCACAATGCTGTCGTCGACCAGCACCACGCGCTTTCCCTCGATGGTGCGGCGATTGGCGTTGTGCTTCAGCTTCACGCCCATGTGGCGGATAGAATCGCCGGGCTGGATGAAGGTGCGGCCGACATAGTGGTTGCGGATGATGCCGAGTTCGAACGGGATGCCGGCGGCCTGCGAAAAGCCGATCGCAGCTGGCGTGCCCGAATCGGGCACCGGGACGACGATGTCGGCGTCAATCGGCGATTCACGGGCGAGTTCGCGGCCGATCCGCTTGCGCACGTCGTAGACGTTGCGGCCTTCGACCGATGAGTCGGGTCGGGCGAAGTAGACATATTCGAACACGCAGAAGCGCGATTTGACCGGCTCGAACGGGAAGTGGCTCTCGATGCCCTTCGACGTGACCACGATCATTTCACCGGGTTTGAGATCGCGTACGAAGCGGGCGCCGATAATGTCGAGCGCGCAGGTCTCCGACGCAAGGATCCAGGCGCCGTCGAGATCACCCAGCACCAGCGGCCGGATGCCGAGCGGGTCGCGGCAGCCGATCATCTTCTTGGAGGTCAGCGCCACCAGCGAGAACGCACCCTCGACCTGACGCACAGCGTCCACGAAACGGGCGTTGAGGTCGCGCTCCTTGCTCGTCGCGATGAGGTGCAGGAGCGTCTCCGTATCGGAGGTGGAGGAGAAGATCGCGCCCTGCTTCTGCAGGGCCCGCTGCACGGTCATGGCGTTGGTGATGTTGCCGTTATGCGCGATTGCGAGGCCGCCGTCGGCGAGTTCGGCGAAGAACGGTTGCACGTTGCGGAGGCCGGAACCTCCCGTCGTGGCGTAGCGCGTATGGCCGATCGCGCGCGTGCCCTTGAGCCGCTCGATTACCGCCTGCTTCGTGAAGGTGTCTCCGATCAACCCGACGTGGCGCTCGACATGGAACTGCGTGCCGTCGAAGGAAACGATGCCGGCCGCCTCCTGGCCCCGGTGCTGCAAGGCGTGCAACCCGAGCGTGACGATCGCCGCCGCGTCCTGCCGGCCGAAGATCCCGAACACGCCGCACTCGTCATGGAAATGATCGCCGGCTTCCGCCGCCAAGGGGTCAGCTTGTGCCATCAGCGCAGCCTCTTGTGCAAAGCGGTCATATAGGCGCACCTGCCAGCTTCCGCCACCGCTAATTGTCGGCCGGCGTCTCCGCAGGCGTACTTTCGGCGGGGGCTCCCTCGGCAGGCGCTCCGTCGGCTGGCGGTGCCTCTCCGGCCTCGGGAACGGTGTCGTTGTCGTGCGGGGTCAGCTTCTCGAGGATCGAGTTCTCCGGGTCCGCCGGCAGCATGTTTTCGATCGCGGTGCCGATGCTCTCCAGCAGCGGGCGCGACTTGGCCTGACTGATCCACGGCGGAGCCTTATCGCCGACCAGCCAGTTGAAGAACAGCAACGCGACCGCCACCACGAGGATGCCGCGCGCCGCGCCGTAGAGGAAGCCGAGCGTGCGGTCGAGCGCGCCGACGCGTGAGTCGATGATGAAGTCGGCGATCTTCATGGTGATGATCGTGACGATGATCAGTGCCACCACGAAGACGATGCCCGCCGCCGCCGCCATCGCGACCTGCTCATGGTCGATGTAAGGTTTCACGTAGGGCAGTACGACCGGATAGAAGAAGAAGGCTGCCGCGGCCGCCGCAGCCCATGATGCGATCGACAGCACCTCGCGCGAAAAGCCGCGCACCATCGCCAGCATTGCCGAAACGAGCGTGAAGCCGACGAGAATTCCGTCAAGCAGCGTAATCGGCATTGTGTTCAGCACTCCATCTTGCGGCGTCTCCTGCCGCATCGGCGCCGTTGGCTAGTCGTCCCCACCGTGCCGGCGAAGCGACCCGGCAATGCGCACCACAAGATCAGCAAGCGTGGCGCACAGGAAGCTGGCGGAGCCGAATCCCCCAGTAATTTCCTCGCTGCCCGAAGGCAAGACCGCCTGTGCGAAACCCAGCTTCTCTGCTTCCTTCAGGCGCTGCTGCGCATGGGCCACCGGCCGCACGGCGCCGGAAAGGCTGATTTCGCCGAAATAGACGCAGTCGGCGGGCAGGGCGATTCCGGTCAGCGAGGAAACCAGCGCCGCCGCCACGGCGAGGTCGGCCGCCGGTTCGGCGATGCGGTAGCCGCCGGCGACGTTGAGATAAACGTCGTGCTGGGCGAATCGCACGCCGCAATGAGCCTCAAGAACCGCCAGGACCATGGCGAGGCGCGCGCCGTCCCAGCCGACCACCGTGCGGCGCGGCGTGCCGAGCGGCGAGGGCGCCACCAGCGCCTGGATCTCCACCAGCACGGGGCGCGTACCTTCCATGCCGGCGAATACGGCCGCGCCCGGTGCCTTGGCGTGGCGTTCGCCGAGGAACAGCTCGGAGGGGTTGGAGACCTCGCGCAGGCCCTTGTCGGACATTTCGAACACGCCGATCTCGTCGGTCGGCCCGAAACGGTTTTTTACCGCCCGCAGGATCCGGAAGTGATGGCCGCCTTCGCCTTCGAAGTACAGCACGGCGTCGACCATGTGCTCGACAACGCGGGGCCCCGCGATCTGCCCCTCCTTGGTGACGTGGCCGACCAGCACGACCGCCGCGCCTGACGACTTCGCATAGCGGATGACGGCCTGGGCTGCCGCGCGCACCTGCGTGACCGTGCCGGGCGCTGATTCGGCAAGATCGGTCCACAGCGTCTGGATCGAATCGAGGATGACGAGGTCCGGCCGCCGGCCTTCCGCCAGCGTCGCCAGGATGTCCTCCACGTTGGTCTCTGCGGCGAGATCGACGGGCGCCGTCGCAGCGCCCAGCCGCTGAGCGCGCAGCCGCACCTGCGCGACCGCCTCCTCGCCGGAGACGTAGACGACGCGGTGGCCGCGGTGGGCCAGCGCCGCCGCGGCCTGCATCAAGAGTGTCGACTTGCCAATGCCGGGGTCGCCGCCCACCAGAAGCGCCGAACCGGGAACGAAGCCGCCACCGGTGGCGCGGTCGAGTTCGGCGATGCCCGACACGATACGCGGCGCATCCTCGATCTCGCCGGAAAGCGTGGTCAGCGCGACCGGGCGGCCCTTTCGCGGAGAGCGCAACCCGCCGGGCACCGCGCCGATGCCGCCGGTGCCTTCCTCCACCAGCGTATTCCAGCCGCCGCAGGCATCACACTTGCCGGCCCAGCGCGGCGAAACCGCCCCGCAACTCTGGCAGATGAACTGAATGCGCGTCTTGGCCATCAGGACGATCTCTTGATGATACGGGCGTGGCGCTGCCGATACGCCTGCACGAAGGCATCCCGAACTCTGCGGAAAAGGTCCGCTGGTATTTCGCCATAGGCTACGTTCATGCGGGCATCGCTGCTAGCCGGCCGCAAATCGGGGCCAGGCCAACCGAATTCATTCGCTTCCGAAATCACTATCCAAGAACGCTCGCCGTCCAATCCAAGACGCCGTTTGGTCGCAGAAGGGATCTCCACCGCAGAATCATGTGACATCGGAGGGCTATGAGTCACCGGCAACACGACGACCGAGGTCGAATTGTCCAACATCAAAGCGGCCAGAACGATCGCGCAGGGCCTATCCTTGCGCCCCTCTTCGCGCCCGTCGTCATGCTCATCAGCCCAGAGATAGCTGTATCTGATGACCAGACCCGGAACTGGTTTGGGAAGCGTGGCCAAACTCAGCCGTCAAGCTCGTGGTTGTACGCTTCCGCTTCCCGCGACGGTTCGGCCTTCTCGATCGCTTCGATCATCTCTTCGGTAAAATTCTGCAGCCGCAACACCTTGCGATCCCGCCGCTTGAGCCGATTGTACTCCTCTGTCGAGATCATGACCGTGCGCTCGCGGCCGTTGCGCGTCACCGCGACCGGCTGCGTCAGCGCCAGATCCTGGTAGCGGCCGATGTTGCGCTGGAATTCCGCCGCACTGACCTTAATCATCGTCCTGTCCTCTCATGCGCTCCATGCATCTTATGCATATTGCATGAAATGCGGATGATTGCCAGGAATCACTCGAACCGGTCGGGCAGGTGGCTGTCCTCGGCCAGGTCGAAGAAGCGGGTGAATTCGCCCTGGAAGCCGACCGGCACGGTACCCGTCGGGCCGTGGCGCTGCTTGGCGATGATGATCTCGGCCTTGCCGCGCGCCTCGTTCATGTCGTTCTCCCACTGCACATATTCCGGCGTGCCGGGCTTGGGCTCCTTGTTCTTGAGGTAATATTCCTCGCGAAACACGAACATCACCACGTCGGCGTCCTGCTCGATCGAGCCCGATTCGCGCAGGTCCGACAGCTGCGGGCGTTTGTCGTCGCGGGTTTCGACTTGGCGCGAAAGCTGCGAAAGCGCGACGATCGGCACCCCCAGTTCCTTGCCGAGCGCCTTCAGGCCCGTCGTGATTTCGGTCACTTCCTGCACGCGGCCCTGGCTGGCCTTGGCGGAGGAGCCCTGCATGAGCTGGATATAGTCGATGACGATGACGTCGAGGCCGCGCTGGCGCTTCAGCCGTCGGGCGCGCGCGGCAAGCTGGGCGATCGAGATACCGCCGGTCTGGTCGATGTAGAGCGGCAGGCGCTGCATGGTCTGCGAACAGGCGACGAGCTTGGTGAAGTCGTGCTCGCTGATTTCGCCGCGTCGGATCTTGGACGACGGAATTTCCGTCTGCTCCGAAATGATGCGGGTCGCCAGCTGCTCGGACGACATTTCCAGCGAGAAGAAGCCGACCACGCCGCCATTGGCGGCCTTGAACGTGCCGTCGGCCTGTTGCACCGGCTCGTAGGCATGGGCGATGTTGAAGGCGATGTTGGTCGCCAGCGACGTCTTGCCCATGCCCGGTCGGCCGGCGATGATGATCAGGTCGGACGGCTGCAGACCGCCCATGCGCCGGTCGAGGTCACGCAGGCCGGTGGCGATGCCGGAAAGATGCCCGTCGCGCATATAGGCGGCGTTCGCCATGTCCACGGCGGTCTTGACGGCATCGGTAAAACTCTCGAAGCCGCCATCGTAGCGGCCGGTCTCCGCCAGTTCGAACAGGCGGCGCTCGGCGTCCTCGATCTGCTGCTGGGGCGACATGTCCACCGGCGCGTCGTAGGCGATG
>JAEUMA010000111.1 GCA_016793565.1 Rhizobiaceae bacterium | reverse complement strand
GGCCTTCATCGGCATCGCCATCATCCTCGCCTTCGTCCTCAACCGCACGCGCTTCGGCCGCAACATCTACGCGATCGGCGGCAACCGGCCTGCGGCCGTGCTGGTAGGCATCCCGGTCAAGCGCATCGAGATGCTGGTGTTCGGACTTTCGGGAATGCTGGCCGCGCTGGCCGGCATCCTCTATGCGAGCCGGCTCGATTCCGGCCAGCCTTCCGTCGGCGAGGGCTGGCTGATGCCGGCTATCACCGCCTCCATCATCGGCGGCGTATCGCTGCGCGGCGGCCAGGGAACGATTACAGGCACTGTCGCCGGCGCGATGCTGATGGCGGTGCTGGGTAACGGCATCGTGCTTCTCAACATCTCCGGATACTGGCAGCGCGTGATCGTCGGCGTCGTCGTTCTGGTCGCGATCCTCATCGACCTGCTGCGCCGCAACCGCTGAACCGACCGGCCCCGCAGAGAGCCGCTCGGTTTTGACGAAGAATGCATCGTGTTTTGCCTTGTACGTACATTACGGACATGACATAAGACGAGCATAGGGAGAACGAAAATGGCTGTACTCGACAGGCTCTTCGATCAGGCCAAGACCATGCGCGCGATCCAGATCACGGACGACCACAAGATCGCGGTCATCGAAGCTCCGGTGCCGCGTCTCGGCAGCGGCGAGATCCTGGTCCGGCCGCGCGCGTGCGGTATATGCGGCACGGACCTGCACATCCTCCACCACGGCTTTCCTGGCACCTGCTATCCGGTCACGCCGGGCCATGAGTTCGCCGGCCATGTGGTGGCGGTGGGCGAGGACGTTCGCGGCGTGCGCGAGGGCGACTTCGTGGCGGTCGACCCAAACGTGGTGTGCGGGCAGTGCCGCTGGTGCAAGGCGGGCCGCCCCAATCTGTGCATCCATCTCACCCCGATCGGCGTCGGCCGCGCTGGGGCGACGGCGGAGTACGTCGCGGTGCCCGCTAAGAACGCGTTCGCCGTCAACGAACGGATCGGCGCCGGCGTCGCCGCGCTGATCGAGCCGCTGGCCTGCGCCATCCACGCCGTCGAGACGGCCGGGCGTCTGCGCGATCGCCGCGTTCTGGTGCTCGGCGGGGGCACCATGGGCATGCTCATCGCGCTCGCCGCCTTGAAGAAAGGCGCCGGCGACGTGACGCTTGCGGACCCGGTGGAGGGCAAGCGGCTGACGGCGAAGGCCGTCGGCGTGACGCATGCGGTGGACCCCGCCCGGCTCGACGGCGAGCGCTTCGACGTCGTCTTCGAGGCGGCCGGCGTGATGGCCGCGCTGCGCCAGGCGCTGACGCTGGTCGAGAAAACCGGAACGCTGGTGCAGGTCGGCGTCCACGACGAGGATGCGACCGTGCCGGTCAATCCCTTCAAGGTCTACGAGCAGGAAATCACCATCGTCGGCTCCAATTCGCTTGCCGACAAATTCTCCGCTGCCGTGGACCTGATGCCCGACCTCCAGGCGGAAGCCGCCCGGCTGATCGGTGAACCCTTCAGCGTCTGGGACTTCGCCGCTGCGGTCGACAGCATGGCCAAAGGTCACGCGATCAAGACGCAACTCATTTTCGACTGAACATCCTTCCCAACGAAAGACCGACAGGAGTTTCCCCGTGGCCAACCGCTTTTCGACAAACTACCGGATGAACCGCATCTTCAGCGACGATCGCGCCGCGCTGATCGTTCCGATCGACCACGGCCTCGTCTGGGGGCGAGTCGAGGCGCTGGAGGCTCCCGTCAAGGTGATGAAGCGCTTCCTCGGCGAGGACATCTCCGGCTTCATGGTCTCGACCGGCATCGTCAAGCAGAGCGAGGTGATGCTGGCGAAAGCGCCGGCGATGGCCCGCGTGCTGGCGATCGACGCGTTCTGGCCGACCTCCGCCGTCGAGACCGGCACCGGCGCGCTGGTCGCCAGCGTCGAGGACGCGGTGCGGCTCGGCGTGGACTGCGTCAAGCTGCTGCTGCCCTGGAACGTGACCGACGCAGAGAAGGTGCTCTACTGCAAGCGCATCGGCACGGTGGTGTCCGAGGCTTCGAAGTGGCACATCCCCGTCATGGTCGAGCCGGTGTTCCTCAACCACCCGCGCTCGCCGGAGATCATTGAGGCGGAACTCGAGGTCGCCCGCGTCGGCTACGATCTCGGCGCCGACATCATCAAGATCACGTTCCCGGGGCCCGATGCGACAGCCAAGCTGGTGGACGAGCTGGACATCCCGATCGTGGTGGCCGGCGGCCCGCTCTCGGGCGACCCTGCGTCCACGCTGAAGGACATCCAGGACGCGGTCCAGGCCGGCGCGCAAGGCGTGGTCGTCGGCCGCAAGATCTGGCAGCGGCCGGAGGCGGAAGCCGCCGACATGATTCGCAAGGTGGCCAAGATCACGCGCGACCACTACACCCGTCACTGGTAGGCCCGGGTCTCGACCACAACCATGCGCACGCTGTTCTGCGGCATCGACATCGGCACGACCAATCTCAAGGTCGCTCTGGTCGACGGCGGCGAAGGGCGTGCGCTGTGGGTCGATGCGGTGGCGACACCCCGCGTCTCCGACGGGTCGGGTCCTGTCACGGATCTCGATGCCCTGCTGGCGCATATCGAGGAGATGATCGTGCGCGGCTGGCGACAGGTCGGCAAGGGCACGCCCATCGCCGCCATCTGCGCGGCCGGCATCGGCGAGGACGGTGTAGGCCTCGATTCCGGGCTGCGTCCGACCGGGCATGCGCTGCCGTGGTTCGATATGCGGGCGAGCCGTGAGGCCGGCGAACTGCAGGCGGGCAACGGGCACGACGAGGAAGCGGGCATCTCGATCGACCCCACGCGCACGGCGGCGAAATGGCTGTGGCTCGATCGCCATCGTCCGGCTGAAATCCGGAACGCGCGCCACTGGGTGGCGGTGACGGACTATCCTGCGGTGGCCTGGACGGGCGGTCCGTTCATGAGCGAGACGCTGGCTGTCCGCACCGCCTGCTACAGCCTCGCGAAGCGCGCTTTCATCCCCGATCTCTTGGCAGCGGCACATGCACCGGCGCTGCCTCCGGTGCTTGCCGCCGGCAGCGTGGTGGGAACCGTGGCGCGGGGCGCCATCCGATCGGCAGGCGCGGCGGACGGCGAGACGCTGGTGGTGGCTGGCGGCCACGACCACCCCGTCGCCGCATCGGCGATCCTGTCGGGAAATGACGCCTGCCGGGTCGATTCCCTCGGCACGGCCAACCTGATCTACGCGGAAGCGCCGCATGGCGCGCTCGCCCGGCGTTCGCCCTGGCTGGCGTTCGGCACACCGGTGCGTGGCGGACCCGGCCTCGCCTGCCTCGGCGTCTTCGAGTTTGCGGCCGCCCTGAAGCGTTTCGGAGTGGACCGGGCTTCCCTCGCCGGCACCTTGGCCTTGCCGCATATGCCGGGTTCGCCGTCTCCTTACGTGCCGCGCGCCGATCTCGCCGACAGGCCGGTGCCGGAAAGGACGGCGCTGGAATCGTGCAGCCTGCATGCCAGGGCGATGCTGGCGGCCATCGCCGGTGCGGGAGGCGCTGCCGGGCCGCTCTACGCCACCGGCGGCTGGGCGCGATCGTCCGCCCTGGTCGAGTTGCGCGCTTCGGTCTTCGGCGAGACGATCCGCACCGTGGACGAGCCGGAACTTACGGCTTTCGGCGCGGCGCTGCTCGCTTCGGAGGGGGCTAAACGCTCGTTCGCCGAGCGGATGGCAATGACCGGGGCGGTGATCGAGCCGCGCCGGGAATGGGTGGAGCGTTACGCCGAACTCTTCACGTCGATGTACGGCTCGTGACAAGGTCGCGTAGAACGACCTTTGAATGGAGTTTCGCAGGAGGGATCATGAAGAAGATCATCAATCAGCCGCTGAGCGCGGTGCGCGAGATGCTCGAAGGGGCAGTCGCTACGACGCCCGGTCAGGCATTGCTCGAGCGTGAGAACGTCGTCGTGCGCCATCCGCTGCCGGAACGCGGCGCTCGGGCGGTCGCGCTGCTTTCGGGCGGCGGCAGCGGGCACGAGCCGGCTCATGCCGGCTTCGTCGGTGCCGGAATGCTGACGGCGGCGGTGGCCGGCGACGTGTTCACGTCGCCCTCGACGGACGCGGTGCTCGCCGGTATCCGCGCGGTGTCCGGACCGGCCGGCGCCGTGCTGATCGTCAAGAACTACACCGGCGACCGGCTGAATTTCGGCCTCGCCGCCGAGCTTGCCCGGGCGGAAGGCATAGCGGTCGAGGTCGTGGTGGTGGCGGACGACGTGGCGCTGCGCGACACGGTCGAGCGGTCGCGCCGCCGCGGTATTGCCGGGACCGTGCTGGTGCACAAGATCGCCGGCGCCGCCGCTGCCGCGGGAGCCGACTTGAAGAAAGTCGCGGAATTCGCTCGGGCTGCCGCCGAGGATATCGGCACGATGGGCGTCGCCCTCGGCGCCTGTACGTTGCCGGCCGCCGGGCGGCCGAATTTTGAGCTCGGCGCCAATGAGATCGAACTCGGCCTCGGCATTCACGGCGAGCCCGGTGTGCGCAAAGCGCCGATGGCCTCGGCGGACGAACTGGTAGATACGCTTCTGTCCTCGATCATCGATGATCGAGGATTGTCCAAGGGAAGCAAGGTCGCCGTGCTCGTCAACGGGCTGGGCTCCACGCCGCCGATGGAACTGTCGATCGTCGCCCGGTCCACGTTGCGCAACCTGGAGCGGCGCGGGATCGTCGCCGAACGGTGCTATGTCGGAACGCTGCTGTCGGCACTCGACATGCCCGGAATGTCGCTGTCCCTGATGCGGGTCGACGACGAACGGCTCGCCCAGCTCGATGCCGCCACAGACGCTCCGGCGTGGCCAGGCGCGGGGCTGCTCAACCCGCTGCCCGTGATCGCGTCGGCTGCGGATGCGGGCGAGGACATCCGCGCTGCGGTGACGCCGGGCGGAGATGTCGCCAGGCGTCTCGCACTCGCGGCGGCTGCCGCCCTGACCGCGGCGGAGACCGAACTCACCGAGCTCGACGCCAAAGCGGGCGACGGCGACCTCGGCGCTTCGATGGCGCGAGCCGCGGAGGCGATCAGGGCACTGCCGGAGCATGCCTGGAATGCGCCGGCTCATGCCTTGACCGAGGTGGGCAACGCGCTTCGCCGCGCGATCGGCGGCAGTTCGGGGCCGTTCTATGCGACGGCCTTGCTGCGGGCGTCGCGCGCGCTGACCGGTACTGGGGCCGCTCCGGAGGATCTTGCCAAGGCTTTCGACGCGGCGGTTGCCGCGATCAGCGAACTGGGCGGAGCCCGGCGCGGCGACCGCACCATGGTCGACGCTCTCGCGCCCGCATCCGCAGCCTTCCGCTCCGCCATCGCAGCCGGTCTATCGCCGGCGAAGGCGCTGTCGGCGGCCGCCGACGCGGCCAACGCGGGTGCGGAGGAAACGCGCTCCATGCGGCCGCGTCTCGGCCGGGCGAGCTATCTCGGCGAGCGCGCAGTCGGCGTGCCGGACGGCGGGGCTGTCGCTGCCGCCATCTGGCTTCGCGCGATCGCCGACGCCTGAACTGTGAAGAACGGAGAGGATTTTCGATGAAACTGGGTCTCAACCTCAGCTTCGCCGTCAAGCGGTGGCTGGGCGGCCGGCAGATGGCGGCGATCGTGCGCGAACTGGGTTTCGACACCATCCAGTTCACCTGGGATCTGGTCGATCCGTGGTGGCCGGAGAAGCCGCGCGATGCCATCGCACGAGAATACGCCACCGCCTTCAAGGATGCGGGCATCACGGTGGACAGTG
>JAEUMA010000064.1 GCA_016793565.1 Rhizobiaceae bacterium | reverse complement strand
TGTAATGACCGACCCGATGGCCCCTTTCTGGCGCTATGCCGACACCTACGAGTTCATGGCGCGCACGAAAGCCGGATTGCCGCCGGCCATTATCTGCTGTGCCTGCAATGGCGGAATCCAGGGCCGCGAGTCGAACCCAGCGATTCCCGAAACCGCCGACGAGATCGCCGATTCGGTCTACGACGCCTATGTCGCCGGCGCTTCGATCGTCCATCTCCACGCGCGCAATCCCGACGTGCTGTGGCGGCCGGAGACGACGGCCGAGGGCTGGTGGCGTGTCAACGCCAAGATCCGCGAACGCTGCCCGGACATCATCATCAACAACACCACCGGCGGCGGCCCTGACATGACGAACGAGGAGCGCATGTCCTGCTTGGACGGCGGGCCGGAAATGGCGTCGCTGAACACGTCGCCGGACATGAGCCGCTTCAAGCTGAAGGAGCGCAAACCGCCGCTGCCCAATCCGCACGAGGCCATCGAGTATGACGAGTGCCTGCCGCAGAGCTACGGCTACATAAACGCTCTCGCCGTGGCGATGAAGGAGCGCAACATCAAGCCGGAGATCGAAGTCTACCACCCCGGCGGCCTGCATACCGTCAACGACCTGATCGCCAACGACAATCTGACGAAGCCCTATTGGATCCAGACCGTGATGGGCTCCATGACGGCAAGCTATCCGACGCCCGAAAACGTCATCAATATGCTGCGCGAATTCCCGCCCGAGGCGTTGTGGCTGACATCGGGCATCGGGCCGTTTCAGCTCCCCATTACGACCCTTGCGCTGCTGATGGGCGGCCATGTCCGCGTCGGCCTCGAAGACAATGTCTATTTTTCGCGGGGTCGCCTAGCGGCGAGCAACGCCGAACTCGTCAGCCGCGCGGCTCGCCTCGCGCACGAACTGAACCGCGAGGTGGCGACGCCGCGCCAGGCGCGCGAAATGCTTGGGATGAGCCTTGTGCCGAGCCGGTATTGAGGGGCGAGCGAAGCAGCCCCTGCGGGCTGCCGACGGATCAGGCTCCGTCTCGTGTGGGGGCAGCCGCGACCGCTCGCCTCGGGCAGGTTACGCCGGCTTGCGGGGGGCGTTAAAGCTCTTCCCCATTCGCAGATGATGTGAGAAGAGTTCACATTATCTGCGCAGACCAGGCTCCACTGCGCGACGTCCGCGTTGCGTCTCGGCGCTGCTAGCTGCTACGGCTGCTGGGACGCGGCTGAGCGCAACGGCGGATCGAGATGCAGTTCATTCATGAAGGCTTGGCGCTGATCGAGCCGTTCATCCGCACTTACGGACTGCCTGCTCTCTTCATCATCGTCTATCTGGAATCGCTCGGCGCGCCGCTTCCCGGCGAAAGCGCGCTGATCGGCGCTTCGGTGATGGCGATCCGCGGCGATCTGCCGATCGCCGGCGTATTCCTCAGCGTCTGGATCGCAGCGGTGCTCGGCGACACGACCGGCTACGCGATCGGCAAGCTTGGCGGCCGCCGACTGCTTCATCGCTTCGGCTGGCTGGTGAAGCTGACGCCGGAGCGCCTGGCCTCGTTCGAGGAAATGTTCCGGCAGAAAGGCGCCTACATCGTGCTGGGCGCCCGCTTCGTGGTGGTGCTGCGCCAGCTCAACGGCCTGATCGCCGGTTCCATGAACATGCCGTTTCACAAGTTTCTCGCCGCCAACGCCATTGGCGGCGCTTTGTGGGCCATGGTCTGGAGCCTCGGTCCCTATTTCTTCGGCGACCTGTTCGGGGTGGACGTGCTGCTACGCAAACCGTGACTACGCCTGGGCTGCGGCGCGAAACCGCGTAGCGTCGATCGCGGCCGCCATCAGCGTGCGGGTGTAAAGCTGCTGAGGAGCATCGAATATCTGCTCGGTAGGCCCCTCCTCGACGATTTTGCCCTGCTTCATGACGATTATGTAGTCGGCCATCGCTCGCACCACCGTCAGATCGTGGCTGATGAAGAGGTAGGAGAGATCGTGCGCGTCCTGCAGACGACGCAGCAGTTCAACGATCTGCTTCTGCACCGAGCGATCGAGCGCCGACGTCGGCTCGTCCAGCACCACGACCTTGGGCTTCAGGATCATCGCTCGCGCGATTGCGATGCGCTGCCGCTGTCCGCCAGAGAATTCGTGCGGGTAGCGGTTGCGCATCACCGGATCGAGGCCCACCTCCGCCAACGCCTGCACGGCGCGGCGGTCGCGGTCTGCCCCGCTCAGCCCCGGCTCATGCACCAACAGCCCTTCCGTAACGATCTGGCCGACGGTCATGCGTGGAGACAGCGAGCCGAACGGGTCCTGAAAAACCACTTGCAGTTCACGCCGCAGCGGACGCATGGCGGCCTTGTCGGCACCCGAGATGTCGCGTCCCTCGAAGCGCAGCACACCGTCGCTCGGAAGCAGCCTGAGCAATGCGCGGCCGAGCGTCGATTTGCCGGAGCCGGATTCGCCCACGATGCCGATGGTCTGTCCGCGCTTCAACGCCACCGAGATACGGTCGACCGCCTTGACGACCAGCGGCTCGCCTTCCAGGAACCCGCCGCCACTGCGGAACGTCACCTCTACATCCCTCCCCTCAAGCAGGATGGGCGCGGAGCCCGCCGGGGCTTCCTTACGGCCGGTCGGCTCGGCTGCAAGCAGCATGCGCGTATAGTCGTGGCGCGGCGCTGAAAACAACGCCTCGGTAGCATTGCTCTCGACTACCTCGCCCCGGCGCATGACGTAGACGCGGTCGGCGAAGCGACGCACGATGCCGAGGTCGTGCGTAATGAAGACGATGGCCATGCCGAGCTTGCGCTGAAGCTCGGCCAGCAGCGACAGGATCTGCGCCTGGATCGTGACGTCCAGCGCCGTCGTCGGCTCGTCGGCGAT
>JAEUMA010000024.1 GCA_016793565.1 Rhizobiaceae bacterium | reverse complement strand
TCAGTCGTCAAAGGGTTCGTTCTGCCAGGTGACCGCAGCGAAGTGCAGCGTGTAGCCTCCCTTGAGGCTCGACATCGAGCGGCGCATCAGGTCCGTAATGACCGGCCAGCGATAGAAGACCCGCAGCATGTTCTTCGACATCGCCGCGCCGGGAGTGACGCCGAAGCCGGAAGTGTCGATGTCGCCGTCGGAGGTGAACTTGATGTGCTCCTTCGCCGCAGCAGCGAAGGTCGGATATTCCTTGAGGTCGAACACCAGGCCGGGACATCCCGTCGCGACAATCACTTCCAGCCGGTCGCAGATCATGTCGTGCAGCTTGGAAGAATCCAGTTCGCTCTTCTTGACCTGCCCGGTCCTGATCTGACGGGCGACGTCGTCGGTCGCGTTAGCGAGAACTTCCTGCCCGGCGAAGGAGATGCAGGTCTCCAGGATTGCGAAAACCAGCAGCGCGAAGGGGATCGCCAGCGCGGTGAATTCTATGGCGGTGCTGCCGCTGCGGTCACGCCGGAAACGGCGCAGTGCCTGCCGCCACATTCCCTTGCCTTGACCCGTCTCCTCGCGGCCCATGGCCCGCACCCCTGCCCACACCGTTACCACCGCCACGCAGGAATATACTGCAAACCCGTTGCGGTCCGGTGATGGCGGCGATTCGAAATTTCGCGTTAAGGTTTACGTCCGATTCACCCTGTCGCGCTGCGAGCTGTCAGAAGCCGGCGTTCATCTCGGCCTCGGACACCCGCTCGGCGTCCGACTTGTAGGCGCCTTCGCAGCGCGGCGTGCACGACAGCGTCTGGACATCGGCGCGGCGGAAGACGCGCACCGTATCGACATCCTGGCGGCTGACGATGACCTGCTCGTCGACGATCGGATTGCCCTGCGCGTCGAGCACGACGAGGTTGGTGACGCCGAACCCCTTGCCGGTCAGCACGACGGTTGTGGCGTCCTGCACCGAGGCATCGGCGATCAGTGGATTGCCGATGACGATGGTGTCTGCCGGGCTCGACAGCTTGACGATCTTGGCCTGGTTCATGACCACTTCGATGCCGGCGCTGAGGGCCGGACTGCCAAACAAGGCAACGCCGGCAAAAATGGCGGCGGTCAGAGCAGCTTTCGACAACGGCATCGCATTTCCCCGGCGGCGGACGTTCAACCAAATATGAACGCGATTGGTGAACCGAGGGTTAAGCGTGCCGGCGACGGGTTCAGCGGAGGTGCTTATAGAACATGATCGTGTCCCCGAGACGCCCGTCAGTACGGATGAAGTAGTCCGGCACGCGGCCGCACTCAATCCAGCCGCGGCTGCGGTAGAGCCGTTCGCCTTCGCTGCCGCTCTCCGTGTCGAGCAAGAGCAGCGTGTGGCCGGAGGCAAGCGCAGCCTCCTCGGCGGCCGCCAGCAGCCTGGCGCCCAGCCCCCGCCGGCGGCAGGACGACAACACCAGCATCTTGCCGATATCGGCGCGATGCGGGGCGTTGGGTTGCGGGGCAAACATCAGAAGGACGGTGCCGACCAGGCGGCTGCCGTCGTCGGCGACGAAAAGCTGTTTTTCGCCGGCGGCAAGGCCCGGAAGCTGGCTCAACCAGAAGGCGCGTCCCTCGCGGTGAGAGAAGCCGCTGAGGAAGTTGACCGAGGCACCGTGCGCGACGGCGTCGACCAGGATGTTGGCCAGTTCGTCGAGGCGCGCCTCGGCTTCATGGACGGCGAGCGGGCGGATGTCGATGCGCGACCCGACCAGGGCTTCGCTCATGGCGTGTGCACTCCACGACTGATGATGACGGCGTAGCGGACCATGCGGTCCGTCCTGTTGCGGAAACCGGTCGGGCGATCGAGGAGCATCATAATGCAGTCGCCCGTGCCGAGGCTGAAAACCTCGTCGCCAACCGTCATCTCGAGCTGGCCGTCGAGCACCCAGACATGCTGGTCGACGCCCGACAGCCTGAGATTATCCAGGGCGACGCTCTGGCCCGGTGGGAACTCGACCTCGACGATGTCGACCGGCGAACCGGTGCCGGGCGGCGAGACGTTGCGCCGAAGATAGCCTGAACCCGGATCGCGCCATACCGGCTGGTCGCAGCGTCGCGCGAGCGGACTGGCGGGTGCCTCGGTGGCGGAAAACAGCACCGACAGCGTGGTGCCCAGGCCGCGGCAGATCTTGGCAAGCAGTTGGGCCGTCGGGCTCGATTCGCCGCGCTCGATACGCGACAGCATCGCACGGCTGACGTCTGCCGACTGCGCCAGGCCTTC
>JAEUMA010000022.1 GCA_016793565.1 Rhizobiaceae bacterium | reverse complement strand
CAGTTTGGCAATGTGCGCGTGCGCGGCGAGATCTCCGGCTATCGCGGCCCGCATTCTTCCGGCCACGCCTATTTCGCGCTCAAGGACGACCGCGCCAAGCTGGAAGCGGTGGTCTGGAAGCTGACCCTTTCGCGGCTGCGTTTCAAGCCTGAAGAAGGCATGGAGGTCGTCGCCACGGGCAAGCTGACCACCTATCCCGGCTCATCGAAGTACCAGATCGTCATCGACGGTCTGGAGCCTGCGGGAGCGGGCGCGCTGATGGCGCTGCTGGAGGAACGCAAGCGCCGGCTGGCGGCCGAAGGCCTGTTCGAGCAGGCGCGCAAGCGGCCGCTGCCTTTCATGCCAAAGGTGATAGGCGTGATCACCTCGCCGACCGGTGCGGTGATCCGCGACATCATCCACCGCATCAAGGACCGCTTCCCGCTGACATTGCTGGTCTGGCCCGTGCGGGTGCAGGGCGAGACCGCCGGCGCGGAGGTGACGGCCGCCGTGCACGGGTTCAACGCGCTTGCAGCGGGCGGCCCCATTCCCCGGCCCGACGTGCTGATCGTGGCGCGCGGCGGCGGCAGCCTCGAAGACCTCTGGGGTTTCAACGACGAGGCATTGGCCCGCGCGGTGGCGCATTCCTCCATACCGGTCATCTCGGCCGTCGGCCACGAGACGGACTGGACGCTGGTCGATCTGGCCGCCGACATCCGCGCACCGACGCCGACCGGCGCCGCCGAGATCGCAGTTCCCGTAAAGGCGGACCTAGAAGCAGGCCTCGCGGCGCTCGGGGCACGGCTAAGCGCCAGTTCGGCGCGCGGGCTGGAGCGCCGGCGTCAGACTCTGCGTTCGGCCGCGCGCGGCCTGCCGGCGGTGGATCAGCTTCTCGCGCTGCCGCGCCGCCATTTCGACGAACTCACAACCCGGCTCGGCAGAGCCCTGAAAGTCAGCGCCGAGCGCAAGCGCGCGCGCCTGAACGCCATGCGGCTGACGCCGGCTGCGCTGGATCGCCGCATCGGCGAGGCGCGGCGCAATGCCGACACGCATCTGCTGCGTGCCGGCCGCGCGCTGGAGCGAATCGTCGGAGAAAGGCGCAAGCGGCTGGCGCGGGACGCGTCGCGGCTGCGGCTGCAACCGCTGATCCGCCAGCAAGAGGCCGCGCGCGAACGGCTGGCGCGTGCCGCCGCGCGGCTCGAACAGGCGCTGTCTCAGCGATTCGAAAATGCGAGGCGCAGATTGGCTCTTGCCGACCGCCTGCTATCGACGCTCAGAACGGCGCATGAGGGCGTTCTCGAACGCGGCTATGCCGTGGTAGTGGACGGCGAAGGCGCCGTCATCCGGCGCGCCGGCGACGTGCGCGCCGGCCAGGTGCTGGGAATCGTCTTTTCCGACGGCAGGATCAACGCGGTGGCAGCTGCGGATCCGGCCCGGGCACGCGCGCGGGGCAAGGCCGACGCGCCGGCCGGCCAAGGGTCGCTGTTCTGACGGCCGCCCAAAGCCACGTCAAAGAAAGGAAGTATTGAGAGGTGGTACGGTTGCTCGGGATCGAACCGAGGACCTCCGGATCCACAATCCGGCGCTCTAACCAGCTGAGCTACAACCGCACATCCGTGCTCGGCGAGCGTCCCATACGGGCAAAAGCCGGCTTTATCAAGTCCGCATCGCCGCAGTGCGCCATAGAAAAAGGCCGGCAGGGGAACGCCGGCCTTTTCTACTCATGACCGGCACACAGACCCGCCAGTCTTTACCCGTTGCCGATCGGAGGAAGGGACCGGCCGTACGGGTGTACTTGAATTCAACAATGCATCAGGCGACCTTCAGTTCCTTGACCGCCTTCTCGAAAACGTCCTTCATCGGCTTGGCAACGTTTTCGGCGGCCTTGCTGGTCACGGACTGCAGTTCCTTGGCGTGCTCGACAGACTGCTCGACGCCCTTGCGGATGAAGGCGGTCTGAAGCTCGAAGAACTCGGCGGCCGACTTGACGCCTACCAGCTTCTCAAGATGCGAAAGGCTCAGCTCGGCATTGGCGCGCAGCGCGGCGATGGCCTTCATGGAGACGTCGTTGCCGGCGTTCTTGGCCGATTCGAACGTGCTCTCGATGGCCTTCTGGGTCTCTTCGGCGCCGGCCTTCATCTTGGCGTAGGCGTCTTTCGACTGAGCCAGGCTCTTCTCGGCAAAAGTGCGAATCTGGTCGGTCGCCTTGTTAGCGTCGAAAGCCGGGAATTCGATGGTGTCGAGGGTTTCGGCGGTCTTGGTCGCGGTCTTGGACATTTTCCATCCTGTCTGGTCGGGCGGCCTTGCTGGAAAGCCGTCTTATTGAACGATGCTATCCATATAGAGGATGTTTTTGTGCATTGCAACATGAATTTTTGCGACGCACCATGCCGCTTCCATGGGTTAACCAAGTCGGCAGTTTTAACGTGCGTCCACGCGCGTATTCTGGATCTTTGAGCGGGGTGTCTTTACTAACAAACGGTTAACTGCAAATTGCGGATTTGAGCGAGCGCCGGTCAGCCCTTCATGGTAGAGCCCGCCTATTCCTTCCTCGACGTTGCGATCCTCGATGAAGTGCGAGAGCGCTTCGCCGCCGGCGATGCGCTGGTCATTCTGTCGAAGGGTCTTGAGGAGATCATTTGGGCGAACGGACCAGGCGCGCGCTTTCTCGGCTATCCTGACATAGCCTCGGCTCTCGGAGAGCCGGCAGGGTTGGCAGCCGTTGCGCGGCGCCAGATCATGGCGACGCGCGGCTATCCCGACATCGGCAGCGCCCGGCCGATGCTGATGCGTCTCGCATCCGGTCTTTCGAGCCAGGCCGTTCCCGTGCTGGCCAGCGCCCTGCATCTTCCCGACGGCGAGAGCGCCATCCTGCTGGCCGTACCGCTCGCGGCGGCCGATGCGAGGGTGCGAGCGGAGTCGGCGGCGAGGGTCGCGAGCGGATTCGCCGGCCATGGCCAGTTCGCCGCCGTCCTCGATGCAGAAGGGAGGATCGAAGCCGCCACGCCGGGTTTCGATTCGCTTGCCGTGGAAAGTGCCGTCCTGCGAGAATTGACGGCGGTGGCGGCGACGGAGGACGACCGCCTGGTCAAGCGGATGATCCGCAGCGGTTCGACCCTGCTGCCGGCGGGAGTAGCACGTCTTGCCGACGAGCCGGCGCGCTATCTGCTCGTGCTGATAGACGAGCGCCAGACGGCAACGGACAGCGGCGGTGTCTCGCCGACCGGGCCCGCCAGTTCTATCGAGGAGCCCCCCTTCGAAACAGCTGCGGAGCCGCGTTTCCCTCAATCCGCGCCCGATACAGCCGGCGAAAACGCCGCCGATCCCGAAGCCGCGCACGACACCGACGAGGCGGCCCCGAGTATCACGCTCGATGACGTCGAGGCGCCCGCCCACGACAGCTTCTGGCCCGAGGAAGCCGTCTACTCCAATGAAGCTCCGGCACCGGAGGAGCTTCTGCTGTTCTCCCCTGCCCCGGCATCGGTGGAATCGATCGATCCGGCAGACCCCGCCGCGCAGGACCAGCCACAGTCGGAGCAAGGCCCCGTCGAGGGCCGGCGCGACGACTGGTATTTTTGCGAGCCGTCCGATCCGGCAGCCGCCGAAATTCCCGCGGAGCCCGTTCCGGAATCGGATGCCTCGGCTGCAACACCTGAGCCCGAGCCGGCTCAGGTCGACCGCTCCGCCTTGCCGCTGCGCTTCGTATGGCGAACCGACGCCGACGGCCGCTTCAGCCAGCTCTCGCCGGAGTTCGCCGAAGCTGTGGGCGTGGCGGCAGAACAGGTCGTCGGAAGGTCGTTCCGCAATGTGGCGGACGCGTTCGGCCTCGACCCGGACGGCGAGATCGCCGGACTGCTGGAGCGCCGGGATACCTGGTCTGGCCGCTCGGTGCTGTGGCCGGTGATCGGCGCCGATCTGCGCGTGCCCGTCGACCTCGCCGCCCTGCCGATCTACGATCGCAACCGCGCTTTCGAGGGTTTCCGCGGCTTCGGCATCGCCCGTCTGGCCGACGCGGTTGTCGACCCGGACGCGGCTGGAATGGCGCTGTCCTTGCCGCCAGAGATCGGGTCGGAGCCTCAAGAGGCCGAGGCGGCCGAACCTGAAGACTCAGTACCCGCCGCACCCGCGACGATCACCGATCCGTTTGAAGGCGAAGTGCCGGCGCTGACGATTGCGCCCAAGCCGGATCGCCGGCAGACCGACAAGATCATCCGTCTGGCGGAACACCGACCGGCGGCGAACGACAAGGGGCTTTCCACCAACGAGCGGAACGCCTTTCGCGAGATCGGAGAACGGCTGAAGCAGGATACCGGGGCTGCTCAAGCCGACAACCCGGCGGTTTCCGTCTCGCAGAACACACTGGCCGCGGGCGGGGAAGCCCATACCGAAGCTCCTCAGGCCGAGATCGAAGCAGCAACGCCGAGCGACGTGGCAACGCCGCCTACGACAGGCGAAGTCATCGCGGATGTCGTGAACAACGGGGCCGCCGAACCGGCACTTGATGGTGCGATCGCTGAAACCGTGAATACGGAAGCGACGGCGGAACCGGAATTGCCTCACGAAGCCACCGGATTGGCGCCGGACGTCGCCGATTCCGGCGACTTGCGGGGCGCAAGCGAGCAAAGCGCCGCGGAGCAGGAGCAGCCGCGCCGGCCCCGCAAGCTCTCGCTGTTCGACTACGCACCCCTGCCCGGAGCCGAAGCGGCTTCGCCGGACGCGGAAGAGCCGGAGCC
>JAEUMA010000021.1 GCA_016793565.1 Rhizobiaceae bacterium | reverse complement strand
TGGGCACCCTCGGCACCGTGGCCGGCAGCGAGGGTCTTGCGATCGTGCGCACAGACCGCGTCAAGGACGCGCTCGACGCCGCTATTCCCATCACGGCAGGCGAGGCCAAACTCGGCGTCGCGATCCCGGCCTGGGCCGGGTTCGGCTACCCGTCGTCCGAGAGTGCCGGGGCCTGATGCCGGACCGGCCCGGAGCCCCGGCGCGCGCCTGGCAGAGGATGCTGTCGGGCCGCAGGCTCGACCTGCTCGACCCCTCGCCGCTCGACGTAGAGATCGAGGATATCGCGCACGGGCTGGCGCGGGTTGCCCGCTGGAACGGCCAGACGCTCGGCGATCAGGCCTTCTCCGTGGCGCAGCATTCGCTCGTGGTGGAGGCACTGTTCGGCGACCTGATGCCGGAGGCTTCGGCGCAGTCGCGGCTGGCCGCGCTGCTGCACGACGCGCCCGAATATGTCATCGGCGACATGATCTCTCCGTTCAAGTCGGTCGTTGGTGGCGGCTACCGCGACTGCGAGGCCAGGCTTCAGAACGCCATACATCTTCGCTTCGCACTGCCGGCCGCGTTGCCCGAAGGGCTGCGCAAGGCGATCAAACGCGCCGACCAGATCGCCGCCTATTTCGAGGCAACCCTTCTCGCCGGCTTTTCCGTGGAAGAGGCAACACGATATTTCGGCCGCCCGCGCGGCTTCACGCCTGACCGCTACGACTTCACGCCGGTCACCGCCGGCGCAGTACAGCGCCAGTTTCTCGACCGGTTCCGGATGTTGGATAGCCGACGTTCAATGGAGCGCGGCGGCTGAACCCGGCATGTGGGTCAGGCTGACGCGGTTTCGTCCGGACTGCTTGGCTTGGTAGAGCTGCCGGTCCGCGACGCGGTAGAGTTCCGCATAGTCGACGCTGCGCGCAAACACCGCTCCGCCGACGCTGACCGACAGCGGACTGGATTTGCCGTCGGCGGAAAACGCGGCCGAACTCACCGTTACCCGGATTCTCTCCGCCACGGCGGCTGCATCGCTTGGACTGGAGCCGGGAAGGAAAACTCCGAACTCCTCTCCCCCGATGCGGCCCACCAAATCGGCGTTGCGCACCAGGCCGCGGATCGAGCCAGCTATGATCTTCAGCGCCTCGTCGCCGGACTCGTGGCCGAAGCGGTCGTTGATCGACTTGAAGTGATCGGCGTCGACGATCAACAAAGCGCCGGATCTGTTGACCTCCTGGTCGCGCACTGCGTTCAGATAGGCATCCACCAGCATGGTGAAGGCGCCACGGTTGAGCACCGCGGTGAGGCTGTCGGTAGACGCCACGACCTGCAGCTCCGCCTGGGCGATGGCCAGCTGGCGCATCTTGTAGCTGAAGGCAGACAGAAGCGGTGTGGCCAGCAGAAGGGGCAATAGAACATCGTTGCGCAGCGACTTCGCGAGGTCGGCCGGCGCAAAGTCCATGAACAGAAGATCCACCGCGACCGGCACGGCAATGCACAGCAGCGTGCCGCAAACGGTGATCAGGATGACCCTGCCCCACCCCCGTGCCGAAAAATCGAGCATTTCGGCGCGTATGCCTTGCCGAATCCACATTTCACGCACAGTAGGGGCTGCAGCTCAACAATCCGCCAAAGAGCTCAGTCGAATTTTAGCCAAATGCAGCCGGGCACACGAGCCCGGGCAGAGCATGGGACGTGCGGGAAATCCGGAACCAATCCGGCCCGCCTGCGTTCCTGCTGCTGGTTGTGGAGGAGTACGTCAATGCGGCAACTGTTCCGAAGCCTCACCCA
>JAEUMA010000016.1 GCA_016793565.1 Rhizobiaceae bacterium | reverse complement strand
TTGCGGCACCGGGTGCGTCCGGCGTCTTTCTCGGCAAGCCGCAGTTCGAGGCCGGGCGCGCGGCGATAGGCAAGGGCGGGCTGCTGAAGGATCCAGCCGATGCCGAGCGAGTGGCGCAGAGCGTTGCCGATTGTCTGGCATTGCAACGTGGCTGGAGCATCCTGGGGCTGGAGCCCTCGCCGATCGAAGGCGGTGACGGCAATCGCGAATTCCTCCTGGCAGGTCGCAAATCGCCATGAGCACGCGGTTCCGCATAGAGCGATTGGGCGTGCAGGGCGACGGTGTTGCGGACGGGCCGGCGGGAGCGGTTTTCATCCCCTATGCGCTGCCCGGGGAAACCGTCACGGCCGCCGTAGAGCGCGATCGCGGCACGCTTATCGCCGTGCTCGACCCGTCCCCGCAGCGCAGCGAGCCCGCCTGCCGTCATTTCGGCACGTGCGGCGGCTGCGCGTTGCAGCACTGGGAGCGCGACGCTTACCAGGAGTGGAAGCGGGGCCTCGTCGGCATGGCCCTGCAAAGCCGGGGCATCGGAGCAGACATCGCCCCGCTGGTGCCATGCGCTCCGCATACGCGCCGCCGCGCCGCCTTCTCCACAAGGCGCTCGTCAGGCGGCATGGTGCTGGGTTTCAACCGCGCCCAGTCGTCCGACATCGTGCCACTGGAGGAGTGTCCCGTGCTGTTGCCGCAGATAGCGGAGCGCCTGCCGATGCTTCGCAAGCTTGCCGGCATCGTATGTTCCTGTGGCGACAAGCCCTTCCGCATGCTGGTCACGGCGACTGCTTCCGGCCTGGATGTCGCGGTTTCCGACCAGGGCAGGCTCGACGAGAACGCACGCCGCCTGGCCTCGTCCTTCGCGCTGGCGGAGGATCTGGCGCGCGTTTCGGCGGACGGCGAGATCGTCATCGAACCGCACAAGCCGATGATCGATTTCGGCGGCGTCGGGGTCAGCCCGCCGCCGGGGGCTTTCCTCCAGGCGACGGCGGCTGCCGAGCAGGCGATGGTGGAGCTGGTGCTTGCGCATCTGTCGCCGGCAAAGCGCGTGGCCGACCTGTTTTCCGGCTGCGGCAGCTTTGCCCTGCGGCTGGCCCGAAAGGCGGAAGTCCATGCGGTCGAGTCGGATGCCGCCGCCCTGGCCGCGCTCGATCGCGGGTTCCGTTTCGCGGGCGGCCTGAGGAAGGTCACCCATGAGCGGCGCGACCTTTTCCGCCGGCCGCTGACCGCGAAGGAACTGACGGCTTTCGGCGGAGTGGTGTTCGATCCGCCGCGCGCCGGCGCCGAGGAGCAGGCGACCCAGATCGCCCGCTCCGAGGTGCCGCTGGTGGCGGCGGTGTCGTGCAATCCCGCCACGCTGGCGCGCGATCTTCGCATCATTGTCGACGGCGGCTATCGCCTGAAGTCGGTGACACCGATAGACCAGTTCCTCTGGTCTCCCCATGTCGAGGCGGTCGCCTTGCTGGAAAAGCCGCGCAAGCGTCGTTAAGCGGTTGTCATGCCGGCCTTTGGCGCTTCGCCGGCCTGTTCGATGGAGTAGCTCATCTCGGCGAGCATCCTGTAGAGCTTGCGATCACGCGACAGCGGCCACCACTCGTAGAGCAGTAACTCCATCGGGTGCCAGAGGCCGACCCAGCCGGCGATGATGAAACCCTCCGAAATCAGGGTGCGCAGCAGGTCGGGCAGAAAGGTCAGCTCGCCGCCAACGGCGGATATCAGAAGGCACGCCAGCAGAAAGAGCGAGCCTTTGCCGAGCGCGCGAAAGCCGTCGCGCATGGTACCGCTGATCTGCTCGCTCAGCCGTTGCTCCTGATACTCCTGCAGTCTGTGGAGCGCGGCGTCGACGCGGGCACGTACGCCAGCCTCCGGCAGTTCGTCGAGCAGGACGCACAGCTGGATGCGCTCCATGCCCCGGTGATAGCGTGCGCGCAGCGTGTCGAGGATGCGCTCGACGCCCGTGCGTTCCTCGAAGCGGCCGGACAGTGCATCGACTGCCGGCGGCTCCAGCAATTCCTCGAGCCGGGCCAGCCGCAGGGAAATCTGCTGCGTACGATTGCGGGGTTCCACGGGCATGGCGTATTCCGCTCCGGCTGATGCTCATCTTGAAATGAGCGCAAACTGAGCGCATATTGAGCATTGTCTTGTCATTTTGTGCAAGGGGTTTGTCATGTCCGTTGCCGCTTTCGATACCGCGGCGCTTAGCTTCGGCGAGAAGGGATCGCCTTTCCTGTCGCCGCGCCGCGTCGCGGAACTGCTCGGGGTAACGTTGACGGAACTCGCCGGCCTTATCGGAGTGGCGCGGAACACCTTGGCGGCGCGGTCCGGCGCGCGCAAGGTCGACGCGGCGCTGAGCCCGGTGGTGCGCATTCTGGCGATGGCCGCGGAGATGTCCGGCGACGAGCAGCGCGCGGCCATCTGGTTCAAACACCAGCCGATCCCGGGATGGGCGGGCAAGACCGCCTATGATCTCGTCGGAGAGGGCAAGGCCGAGAAGGTGCTGGCCTACCTCGAATCGGTTCGCGCCGGGGTCTATGCCTGACGGCGAGGCCGCGCTCACGCTCTGGCGCGCCTATGTTCCGCGATGGGCGCATCTGCCCTTGTCGGGCGAGGGTGCGTCCCGCTTCGGCGGCAGGTGGAATGCGGTCGGAACGCTGGCGATCTATGCGGCGCGCGAACTGTCGACCGCCTGGGCCGAGTACAATCAGGGCTTCGTCCAGCATCCGGCCCTGATTGCGCAGTTGCGGCTCGCCGGTGCGCGCCTCGTCGATCTGACGGACGACGCCGTATTGGCCGCGCTGGGCGTCGATGCCGGCATCCATCGCTGCGAATGGCGCGATGCGCTCGACCGGGGAGAGACCCCCGCGACACATGACATTGCCCGGCGGTTGCAGGCAGAACGCTATGACGGCCTGATCTATCCGTCCTTCATGTCGCCCGGCGGCACTTGCGTGGCTCTTTGGCGCTGGAATTCCGTAGACGCCCCGCGCCTCGACGTCGTCGATCCGGAAAGCCGCCTGCCGAAGTCGCCAGCGTCTTGGGTGTAGGCGAAGCCCTGACATTCGTCGTTGACGGCTGCAGCGCCTCGCATAGGTAGTGTGCATGCGAGTGAGGAACCCATCATGGAAACCAATGAAC
>JAEUMA010000013.1 GCA_016793565.1 Rhizobiaceae bacterium | reverse complement strand
GTCCTTTCACGGAGATGGAAGGATGCGCTATAGGCCGGCTCCATCACGCGGGCCTGACGTCGTCCACGGTGAGCCGAAGCTCCCAACTGTCGCCGAAGTCGTAGAGATCGGCGATCGTCGCGCCGCGGGGTTGAGCACGTCGCGCAGGCGTTCCTTGGGCGTTTCTGTTGCCCAGTCCTCATCCATCGGCGGGCCGCGTCTCTGCTTGCCGATCATGAACTTCCACAGATGGTGATAGCGCCGTCAGCGTGATCGAGGTCGGCACTCCGACCTCGCCAGATCAGCGACTCGACGTCGTGCAGCTCGTCTCGAAGAACCTAGAGCGGTTCATGGTCAGATGGAATCGTTCTAAACAGAATGCTGGAGAAGACTTAGTCCGCCGTCCGCCACCAGGCAGGCGCCGTTGATGAACGGACATTCGTCGGAGATGAGAAAGAGCGCCGCCCTGGCGATCTCGGCGGGCGTAGCGATGCGGCCGCCCGGATGCAGCTTCAACGTATGCTCACGCGCCGCGGCCGCATCGGGAAAACCGTTCCACCAGTCGAGGACCTTCTGCGTTTCCACATAGCCCGGGGCGAGCGCGTTCACCCTGATCCCGCGCGCGGCATATTCCAGCGCCAGGGAGCGCGTAAGCCCAAGCAAGGCATGTTTGGCCACCGGATAGGGGAACGTTCCGGGTATGATTGTGAAGCTGTGAGTCGAGGCGATGTTGAGTATCACGCCGTCGCCAACCTCTAGCATTCCCGGCAGCGCCGCCTTGCAGCAGTTCCACGCACCCTTGACGTTGATGTCGAGAGCGCGATGCCATTCTTCGTCGGAGGTCTCGAGCGGCGCGTGAAAGACGTTCGCGCCCGCGTTGTTGATCAGCCCATTGACGGAACCCAATTCTCGCCGGGCCGCGGACATGGCGGCGGCGATGGCCGCAACGTCGGTGATATCGGCCGCCGCGAAGGGTAGCCCGCCCAGCCTCTCAGCAGTCTCCCGCAGAAGCGCCTCGTCCCGGTCCACGAGAAAGACGGCAGCGCCTTCCGAGAGGCAGACCTCGCCAATGGCAAGGCCGATTCCCTGCGCCGCGCCGGTCAGGAATATGCGTTTTCCTTGCAATCGGTCGACCATGTCTCCACCGCGCTATGTTCAGGAGTTGCGAAATCCGCGCGGCCTTGGCCAAGCCGCACGGGGGTGCGATAAGGTCGTCGCCGGCAAAGGACGAGAGCGCAGACATGAGCGAACCGAAGCAGAACGCGTCGCCCGTCACGCGTCGCCCTCGCGTCACGCCGGACGTCATCCGCGCGCTTGCCGCCGATATATTTTCCGGCCGCTATCCGCCCGGCACCGCCCTGCCGACGGAGAACGAGCTTTGCCTTGCCTATGGGGTAAGCCGCACCGTCATACGTGAGGTGGTCAAAGTCCTGGCCGCGAAGGGACTGGTGCTTATCCGGCCGCGGATCGGAACGACCGTTTGCGAGCCCGACAACTGGAGCATGCTCGACCCGCAGGTGATCGAATGGCATGGCCCCAACCTCCTTGACCGCAACCTGCTCGAAGCCGTGCTGGAAACGCGCCGTGCGCTGGAACCGCTGGCCGCCTCGCTCGCCGCTGAGCGCGCCAGCCTGCGCGAGATCGCCGATCTGGACTCCGCCTGGCGCGGGATGGCCGAGGCCGGCAACGACGTCGACCGCTTTTCCGTGGCCGACATCCAGTTCCACCGAATTCTCTATCGCGCCAGCCACAACCCGGTCATCCGGCAGATCGGCGTGCTCATCGACGCCGCGCTGAAATACTCCTTCGACACGTCGAACAAGTCGGTGTTCGAGCGCAGCGAGGCGGTGAAGCGCCATGGCGCGCTGGTCGAGGCGCTGCGGCTGCGAGACAGCAAGGCCGCGGCCGGCGCCGCCTCCCTGCTCATCGACCAAGCCGCGCATGATCTCGACCTCTCCGACCGGGCAACGCAGGACGACACCTGACGCCCGCGCCTCGGACAACCCTTCGGGGTCGGCCTGAGGTTGCACGGGCGCCGACATCGCGATCGCCTCAATAGGTTGCCCGTCCGCCGGACAGGTCGAAGACCGACGCGGTCGTGAAGCTGTTTTCTTTGGAGACCAGCCAGGCGACCATGTTTGCCGCCTCCTCGATCTCCAGGAATCGGCCGCGTGGTATGCGGGACAGCATATATTCGATGAACTCTGGCTTGAGCTGTTCGAGGATGCGTGTTTTCGCGGTCGCCGGTGTGATGCAATTCACCGCGATGTCGAAGCCGGCAAGTTCCTTGCCAAGCGACTTCGTCAACCCGATCACCCCGGCCTTCGAGGCGGAATAGGCCGAAGCGTTGGGATTGCCTTCCTTGCCGGCGATCGACGCAATGTTGACGATGCGACCATAGTTGCGGGCCTTCATACCGGGAACGAAGGCGCGGTTCACGTAGAACGTTCCGTTGAGGTTGATCTCGATGACCCGCTGCCACGCGTCAACCGGATAAGCATCGAGCGGATGGTTCGGGCCGGCAATGCCGGCGGAATTGACCAGGATGGAAACGGGACCCGCTTCCGCCTCGGTCCGTTGCTGCGCGGCGACCACGGCATCCGGCTGCGCTATGTCCACGACCTGCATGGTGGTTGCGCCGCCAAGCGTGGCGGCTGCCTCGGCCAACATATCGGCGTGCAGATCCCACAGACAGACCTGCGCGCCGGATTGCACGAAGCGCCGCGCTATCGCCAGGCCGAGACCCTGGGCGCCTCCGGTGACCACGGCCACCTGACCGGCAAGGTCGATGCTGTTCATGATGCTTTTTCTCCGGTCGGCCGGGGCCTCGTTAGAATTGCTGCGTCAGGCCGCCTTGAGGAGCTCGCGGCTGGCGATCTCCATTCCGAAACCGGGCGCGTCGGAAACGCGCAGGCGACCATCCCGCGGCAACGCCTCGCCGGTAAAGAGCTTGCCGAAAACGGGCAGGATCGAGCGCCCGTCGGGGCTCGCGGCGACATATTCACAGTAAGGCGAATGCGGCTGCGAGGCGATGAAGTGATAGGAATAGGGCCCGCTGCCGTGCGGAATGACCGGCAGGTCGTAGGCCGAGGCGTGCGCCGAGATGCGCAGCAGCTCCGTCAGCCCGCCGACCCACATGACGTCCGGCTGCAGCACGTCGATCAGCCGTCCCTCGATCAGCCGGCGGAAGCCGTAACGCGAATATTCGTGTTCGCCGGTCGTCCACTTCAAGGTCGGATGCGCCTGCTTGAGCAACTGGAAGCCCTCGACGTCGTCGGGGTGCAGCACTTCCTCCCACCAGTAGATATCGAGGTCGCGGCATTTCTCGGCCAGCCTTATGGTGTAGGCGACCGTCAGCGACATGTAGCAATCGACCATCAGCGGAAAATCGGGGCCGATGCTTTCGCGATGTTGGCGCAGAAAGGCGACGTTGCGCGCCAGCCCCTGCTCGCCGTCATGCGGACCATAAGGCAACGGCACCTTGGCACCCCAGAAGCCCATCGCCTTCACCGCGTCGGGCCGCGGTCCGGTGCAGTAGAACTCGATCTCTTCGCGGCACTTGCCTCCGATCAGATTGTAGACCGGTTCGCCACGCGCCTTGCCGGCCAGATCCCACAGCGCCAGATCGACGACGGAGATGGCGGCGAGCGGCATGCCCTTTCGCCCGTAGAACATCGAAGCGCGATAGAGCTGGTCCCAGATCAGATTGATGTTGCGGGCGTCGGCGCCGACGATGAAGCGGCGGAAATGACGGTCGATGAGCCAGCAGGCCGGCGGCCCGCCGAAACCGGTCGCCACGCCGACGAAGCCGCCCTGGGTCTCGATCTCGACGACGATGGAGCCAAGAACCCCGATGCCCCAGGACGTGCGGCTGCCCTTGTATTCGGGGTAGCCGGACATGGGATTGGAGATCATCGTATCGATGAGCCAGTGGCCTTCCTTCTGGCGGTGGTAGTCGCCGCCGTCGCCTTCACTGTCGACCGTATAGACCGACAGGCGGACAATCTTCATGCTGGTCGAATCGATCGTCATCGCTCGTCCTCAGATCCGGTAGATGCGTTCAGCGTTCGTGCGAAAGAGAGCGGCGCGCTCGTCATCCGACATGTCGGCGACGGCCGCCGAGAAGGCGTGCCAGAGATCCGTGTATGAGCCGAACAGCTTGTCGACCGGAAAGTTGGACGCGAACATGGCGCGGCGCAGCCCGAAGGCGTCCAGCGTCGTCAGAATGTACGGCCTCAGGCTTTCCAGCGTCCAGCCATGATCGAACATGCCGAGACCGCTGATCTTGACGGCGACGTTCTCGTGTGCCGCAAGCAGGGCAAGGCCGTCGCGCCACTGCCGCCACCCGGCAAGCGTCCGGTCGACGAACATCCCGGCGTGGTTGAGGACGATCTGCACATCGGGATACGCCGCCGCCAGCTCGGCTGCCGCCCGCATCTGCTGCGGATAGAGCTGCAGGTCGAAAGACAGGTTCCAGCGCCGCAGCAGGCCGAAGTTCCGGCGCCATGCGGGGTTGCCCAGAAAATCCTCGGCGACATAGGCGTAGAACGGGTCGGCATGCGTGTTGAGTACCTGCCGGATGCCGCGCACGTTGCGGCGCTCGGCATGCGACGCCAGCAAGCTTTCGCAACCGGCGTCGGCGAGGTCGGCGGCCGCCACGATCGCCTGCGGAAAGCCGGTCCGGTCCGCCAGTTGCTGGAGCAGGATGGTCTCGTCGAGGGGACGGGTGGGAAATGCCTCGACATTGACGATCTTGGCGATCTCGAAGGCGTCATGCCCCTCGGCGAGAAGCTCGTCCAGGAGATAGCTGCGCGCGATCGGCGCGTTGTTGCCTATGAAGCCAGTCGACGGCTTTTCGAGGCCGGGATAGAGTCCGGACGAGAGGTTCCATAGATGGACGTGGGGATCGACGATCCGCATCGCCGTCACTGCAGGTTCACGAACATGCCACCGTCCACCAGCAGCGATGCGCCGGTGACATAGCGCGCCATGTCGGAGGCCAGGAACACCACGCAGTCGGCAACATCGGCGGGCTGGCCATAGCGGCCGAGGGGGATGCGCTTGCTGAAGTAGTCGCGCTTTTCCGGCTGTTCGAGATCGGCCTCGTTCAGGTCGGTCAGGATCGCGCCCGGCATCACCGAGTTGCAGCGAATGCCGTGCGGGCCCAGCGCGATGGCGCAGGACTGCATGAGCGAATGCACGCCGGCCTTGGTGGGCGTGTAGTGCGTCTGCATGCCGCCGCCGACCAGGGCGCTGATCGAGCTCGTCGCCACGATGGCGCCGCCGCTGCCCTGCTCCTTCATGCGGTTCGCGACGGCCTGCGTGACGTAGAAGGCGCCATGCAGGTTGACCTCCATCGTCTGCTTCAGCATTTCCGGCGGCAGATCGAGAAATGCGTGGAACGGGCAGATGCCGGCATTGGAGGCCAGCACGTCGACGCGGCCGAAAGCCTCCACGGCGGCGCGCACGAGCGCGCTGCCCGTTTGGGGATCGGCGACGTCTCCTTCCAAGGCGATGGCCTTGCCGCCTTGCCGCTCGATCTCGGCCAGCACACCGTCGATGGCCAAGCGCTTGCCGTAGCCTTCGTCGTTGCCGCCCCAGTAATTGATCGTGACGTTGGCGCCATGTCGCGCCGCGGCAATGGCGATGGCTGCGCCAATACCGCGCGAGCCGCCGGTGACGATCAGTGATTTGTCCTTCAGAAGCACGACTGC
>JAEUMA010000702.1 GCA_016793565.1 Rhizobiaceae bacterium | reverse complement strand
GTGGCCGTCGACGACCCGCAGGTCCGACCCTTCCACCAGTTCGACGCCCATCTGGTCGGCCAGGAAAGCATGTTCGAAATAGGCCGAGTTGAAGCTTCCCGGCGTCAGCACGGCGATGCGCACGCCGTCCGGACCGTGCCGCGGCGAGACGGCGGCCAGCGACTGGCGCAACAGCTGCGGATAATTCTCGACCGGCCGGATCTTCACCCGCTGGAACAGCTCCGGAAAGAGCTGCATCATCGTCTCGCGGTTCTCCAGCATGTAGGACACCCCGGACGGGGTGCGCGCATTGTCTTCGAGGACGTAGAACTCGTCCTCGCTGATGCGCACGATGTCGACGCCGATGATGTGGGTATAGACGCCTGCCGGCGGCCGGACGCCGATCATCTCCGCGAGAAAGGCTTCGTTGCCGGCAATCAGTTCTTTGGGCACCCGGCCGGCGCGCACGATCTCCTGTCGGTGGTAGATGTCGTCGAGGAAGGCGTTCAGCGCCTGCACGCGCTGCTCGATGCCCTGGGTGAGACGCCGCCACTCGCCGCCGGAGATGATGCGCGGCACAATGTCGAACGGGATGAGCCGCTCGGCGGCTTCCTCTTCCCCGTAGACTGCAAAGGTGATGCCGGTCTTGCGGAACACGCGCTCGGCGTCCCGCGTCTTTTCCATCAGCCTTTCCGGATCCTGCTCCTTCAGCCAGCGATCATAGCCCGCATAGGGTGTCCGCAAGCTCGATTCCGTGGGCAGCATCTCGTCGAAGGCAACCAATCGCAGTCTCCCCTGTGCGAGCATTTCAATGGCGCGCAACGGAAAAAGCAAGCGCAATCGCTAGGCATATCTTCGCGATTCTCGCTCCACCGGCGCATTTGCCTAAAGAGTGTGCAGCATGAGCCGCGCTCAATCGCATGCTGCCGAAGGCGAGCGCAGGACCGCTCTAACGGGCAAAGAACGTGCGATCGCGACTGATCCGCAGCGGCCTCGCTGACGTATGGTAAGATTGTCGATAGTTCTCGGTGGAGATTCGGTCATGCGCAGGATCGCTGCGGCGCTTGTGCTGCTCGCGGGTTTGGCGGCCGGCACAGCCACGCTGGCTGGCGAGGCCGAAATCCGCTCGGCTCGATCCACCATAGAGGCTCAGCTCAAGGCTTTCCTCGCCGACGACGGCGCGGCCGCCTACGGATACGCCGCGCCGAACATCAAGGCCATCTTCCCGACCGTCGAGGCGTTCATGCATATGGTGGAGAACGGCTACCAGCCGGTGCGGCGGCCTCGCAACTACACGTTCGGCAAGGTCGAAGAAACCGGCCCCACCTCGATCATCCAGCAGGTGCTGCTGGTCGGCCCGGACGGCAAGGAGTACGAGGCCGTTTACACGCTAGAACTGCAGCCCGACGGCACATACCGCATCACGGGCGTCAGCCTGCGCGCCTCCAACGCCCTGAGCACGTGAACTCCCCCGAGGCAGCCTTCAAACGAGCGCCAGGTCCCCCCTCGCCCAACCTTCCGTGATTGCAGCTCCGGCCTCCGCCAGCCGTCCCGCCGAGATCGCTTCGCGGATGTCGGCCATCAGCCGCTCGTAATAGGCGATGTTGTTCCAGGTGAGCAGCATGGCGCCGAGCGCTTCCTGCGACTTCACCAGATGGTGCAGGTAAGCGCGTGAATAGTCGCGGGCGGCGGGGCAGTCGCTCTCCTCGTCGAGCGGACGCGGATCGTCGGCGTGGCGGGCGTTGCGCAGGTTGATCTTGCCGCGCCTGGTGTAGGCGAGGCCGTGGCGGCCGGCACGTGTCGGCATCACGCAATCGAACATGTCGATGCCGCGCGCCACCGATTTCAGGATGTCGTCGGGTGTGCCGACGCCCATCAGGTAGCGCGGCTTTTCCTGCGGCAGCACCGGGCAGGTCGCCGACAGCATTTCGAGCATCACGGTCTGCGGCTCGCCGACCGCCAGGCCGCCGACGGCATAGCCCTTGAGGTCGAGTTCCTTCAGCGCCGAGGCGGATCGCTCGCGCAGCGTCGCCACGTCGCCGCCCTGCACGATGCCGAACATCGCCTTGCCGGGCTGGTCGCCGAACGCAGCCTTGCAGCGCGCGGCCCAGCGCAGCGACATCTCCATCGCGCGATCGACCTCCTTGCGCTCGGCCGGAAGCGCCACGCATTCGTCGAGCTGCATTTGGATGTCGGAATCCAGCATCCCCTGGATCTCGATCGACCGTTCCGGCGTGAGTTCATGGCGCGAGCCGTCGATATGCGAGCGGAACGTCACCCCGTTTTCGTCCAGCTTGCGCAACTGCGCCAGCGACATCACCTGAAAGCCGCCGGAATCGGTCAGGATCGGCCCCGGCCAGCGGGCGAATTCGTGCAGCCCGCCGAGCCGCGCGACGCGTTCGGCGCCCGGCCGCAGCATCAGATGGTAGGTGTTGCCGAGGATGATGTCGGCGCCCGCGTCGCGCACCTGGTCCATATACATGGCCTTGACGGTGCCGCCGGTTCCAACCGGCATGAAGGCCGGCGTGCGCACCACGCCCCGCGGCATGGCGATCTCGCCGCGCCGCGCGGCGCCGTCGCGGGCCAGCACTGTAAAAGTGAATTCCTGCGTCATGCGCTGCCCCTTAAAGCCATTCATGTCCGCGGGGAAGTGGTGCCAGCTTGCCCATCGAAGCCCTAGATTGTCGGTTGCGCCGCGCGCGCTATTTTGGTCCTTTGAATTGAAACGACTAGGCCGGTCCGATGATCGAAGGTGCATGCCACTGCGGCGCCGTCCGCTGGAAATTCGAGGCGGAGCCCGACGGCGCGACCGCCTGCAACTGCAGCATCTGCCGCCGCTACGGAGCGCTCTGGATCTACGGCCATGAGGGCGTGGATGTGTCCGTGACCGGCCCCACGCGATCCTACCAGCGCGGCGGCAGGCATCTGGCCTATCTTTTCTGCCCGCATTGCGCCTGCGTCGTTTCCTGGCGCGGCAATCATCTTGAGAAGGACGGCCGCCGGCGCATGGCCGTCAACGTCCGGCTGGCAGAGCCCGCGTCGGTGGCGCATCTGCCCATCGACCATTTCGACGGGCTGGACAGTTTCGACGACCTGCCGCGCGACGGGCGCAAGGTGGCCGACTACTGGTTCTGACCGGCGCCAGGCGCCCTTACGCCTTAGGCCGGGCAAACAGCAGGCTCGCATCCCCATAGGAATAGAACCGATAGCCGTCCTTAATCGCGTGCCGGTACGCGGCGTGCATCGTTTCGAGTCCGCAGAACGCCGAAACCAGCATGAAAAGCGTTGAGCGCGGCAGATGGAAATTGGTCATCAGCACGTCGACGGCGCGGAAACGATAGCCGGGGGTGATGAAGATGCTGGTTGCGCCAGACCATGGCCGGATCACGCCGGTTTCGTCCGCGGCACTTTCCAGCAGCCGCAGCGAGGTGGTGCCGACCGCGACGATCCTCCCGCCCCTTGCGCGCACGGCATTGAGCGCGTCGGCCGTCGGCTCCGACACCACACCTTGCTCGGCATGCATGCGATGATCTTCCGTATCCTCGGCCTTGACCGGCAGGAAGGTGCCCGCGCCGACATGCAGCGTCACGAAATGCCGCTCGATGCCCGCCTGCTCCAGCCGGGCCAGCAAGTCTGGCGTGAAATGCAGTCCGGCGGTGGGAGCAGCGACCGCGCCCTCCTCCCGCGCGTAGACGGTCTGGTAGTCGCTGAGGTCGCGCGCGTCGTCCGCCCGCTTGGACGCGATGTAGGGCGGCAGCGGCACGTGGCCTACCGCATGCAGCGCCTCCAGCAGCGCGGGTCCGGCCAGATCGAAGGCGAGCAGCACCTCGCCGCCCTCGCCTTTCTCCACCACGGCGGCATCGAGCGCGCCCAGCATGCAGGCGTTTTCGCTATGGCCGAAGGCGATGCGGTCGCCGGGCGCGACCCGCTTGGCGGGCCGCATGAAGGCCCACCAGCGATCCTCGGCGACCCGCATGTGCAACGTCGCCTCCACCTGGGCGACGCCGGCATCGCGGCGCCGGAGACCGGAAAGCCTCGCTGGCAGCACGCGCGTGTCGTTGAAAACCAGCGCGTCGCCGGGTTCCAGCAGGTCGGGCAGGTCGCGCACATGGCGGTCGGCCAATCCTTCGCCAGAGCGCACCACTAGCATTCGGGCGCTGTCCCGCGGCTCGGCGGGGCGGAGCGCGATCCGCTCGTCCGGCAGATCGAAATCGAAGAGGTCGACTTTCATCGTCAGCCCAATAGCCCGATCCCGCGGCGCCGGCGACACTATTTTGGCCGCGTTTCCTTTTCAGGATTCGTCAGGATCGTGGACGTGAAACGCCCAAACGGCTTGCGGAAGGCAATCCGTCCATGAAACATCGGCCGATCCAATCCATCGGAGGATGATGGTGCCCAAGGTTCAAGTGCGCGGTTTTTCGGTTTCGATCGACGGCTTCGGCGCCGGGCCGGAGCAGAGCCTCCAGAATCCTTTGGGAAAGCGCGGCGGCGAGATGTTCGGATGGTTCTTCGGCACCAGGACCTTCCGCGCCATGACCGGCCAGCAAGGCGGTTCGACCGGCACGGACGATGCCTACGGCGCCGCGGCGATGTCGGGTTTCGGCGCCTTCATCCTGGGGCGCAACATGTTCGGCCCGATCCGGGGCGAATGGCCGGACGACGCTTGGAAGGGCTGGTGGGGAGACAATCCGCCCTACCACGCGCCGACCTTTGTCCTGACACACTATCCACGCGCGCCGATCGAGATGGAAGGCGGCACCACGTTCCATTTCGTCACGGACGGCGTCGAGTCCGCGCTGGCGCAGGCAAAGGCCGCCGCCGGCGACCTCAATGTCAAGATCGCTGGCGGCGTATCCACCGTGCGGCAGTATCTGCGGCTGGGTGCGATCGACGAGATGCAGCTGGCGGTGGCGCCGGTCCTGCTGGGCAGGGGTGAGGCGCTGTTCCAGGACATCGACCTGCCGGCGCTCGGTTTCTCCGTAGCCGAGCGCGTCGCGAGCGAACACGCGACGCACATAACGCTGGTTAAGGGATGACGACCGTTCCGCCTAGGCCTTGACGTCGGCCGCGACCTTCATCGACACGATCTGGTCGGGATCCTTGACCGGCTCGCCGCGCTTGATCTTGTCGACATTGTCCATGCCTTCGATCACCTGTCCCCACACCGTGTACTGGCGGTTCAGGAAGCTGGCGTCGTCGAAGCAGATGAAGAACTGCGAGTTCGCCGAATTGGGGTTCTGCGCCCGCGCCATCGAGCAGGTGCCGCGCCCGTGGTTGACGTTGGAGAACTCGGCCTTCAGGTCGGGCCGGGACGAACCGCCCATACCGGCGCGCGCCGGATTGAAGTCCTCCCCACCCTTCTTGCCGAACTTCACGTCGCCGGTCTGCGCCATGAAGCCGTCGATGACGCGATGGAACACGACGCCGTCATAGGCGCCCTCGCGCGTCAGTTCCTTGATGCGGCCGACATGGCCGGGCGCCAGGTCCGGAAACAGCTCGATCACCACCTTGCCCTTGGTGGTTTCCATGATGATCGCGTTTTCCGGGTCTTTGATTTCGGCCATTGCGTAGTGCCTTTCTGGTTGCGGATATCAGTTGCCGTCGGCCGCGATGCGAACCTTGATCATGCGATCGGGGTCGGTCACCACGCCGTTCATGGCGGCATCGCCGCGCTTGATCTTGTCCACGAGTTCCATGCCGCTGACGACCTCGCCGACCACCGTGTACTGGCCGTCCAGGCTCGAAGCCGGCGCGAACATGATGAAGAACTGCGAGTTTGCCGAATCCGGGGACTGCGCGCGCGCCATGCCGACCACGCCGCGTACATAGGGCTCGTTCGAGAACTCGGCCGGCAGGTCCGGCATGTCGGAGCCACCGGTGCCGACGGCGTCGGCGTTGAAGCCGTCCTTCATATCGCCGTACTGTACGTCGCCGGTCTGCGCCATGAAACCTTCGATAACGCGGTGGAAGGCCACGTTGTCATAGGCGCCGGAGCGCACCAGCGCCTTGATCTGCGCGACATGCTTCGGCGCGAGGTCGGGCCGCAGCGCCACCACCACGTCGCCGTCCTTCAGCGTGATGATCATGGTGTTTTCCGGCTCCGCGGCGGCCGCGGCAAAGCCCGCCGTCAGCACCGTGACCGCGAACAGAAGGGCGGCGAAAAGCTGTCTGGGATGCATGGAAACGTCTCCGCTAGGATTTCTGGTCGGCGAATTTCTCCGCCAGGGCCGGCACCACGACGGCCGGCACGAAGGGCCGCACATCGCCGCCCATCGACGCAATCTGGCGCACGAGTGTGGCGGTAATGGTGCGCACCGAGGGGCTGGCCGGCAGGAAAACGGTCTGCAGTTCCGGCGCCATGGTCTCGTTCATGCCGGCCATCTGCATCTCGTAGTCGAGATCCGTGCCGTCGCGCAGGCCCCGGATCATGATCGTCGCGCCCTGCCGGCGCGCCGCATCGATCACCAGGCCGTCGAAGGCGACCACCTTGATGCGGGCCGCCGCATCGCCGAATTCCTCGCGCGTGGCGAGTTCGATCAGCCGAAGGCGCTCCTCGAACGAGAAAAGCGGCTTCTTGCCGGGGTGAATGCCGATCGCCGCGAACACCACGTCGGCCACGGCGAGCGAAGCCTTCAGCACGTCGAGGTGCCCGTCCGTCAGCGGGTCGAAGGAGCCGGCATAGATGGCGATGCGCTCAGACATGCCGGGCTTCTAGTGCATGGCCGCCGCCGACGCAATTGACCTCAGCCGCCATTGCCGCCCGCGTGAACGCGAAATGAACGCCCGTCTCACGGCAAGTTCAGCCGAAATCGATCATCGATGGCGGCGCCGATGAAACCAAAAAACGAATGACGCGTTTTATGGCCAAGGAGACAGACGCCATGATGATCTACATGCTCGCCGCCGCCATGATGCTGACCATGCTGATCGCCACCGCTTTTACCCTGCATGAGGAAGCGACGAAGATGCGGCTCAACGAGAATGCCAGGAAGTCGCGGCCTTTCGGCCTGCGATAGACATTTGCAAGCAAGACTAAACAATAAAAGCGCGGGCCGGCCCCGCGCTTTTATCTTTCTCACGCCGGTATCTTCGGCGTCAGCCTTGCGAAACCGGTGCTTCCTCGTCCTGCTGTGGTTCGCTGATGCGCTCGACGGAGACCACCTTCTCGCCTTCCGCCGTGCTGAAGATCGTGACGCCCTTGGTGGCGCGGCTGGCGATGCGGATGCCATGGACGGGGACACGAATAACCTGTCCGCCGTCGCTCACCAGCATGATCTGGTCGTCATGGCCGACCGGGAAGGTCGCCACCAGCCGCCCGATCTCGCCAACCTTGGACACGTCCGTGGCGCGGATACCCTTGCCGCCCCGGCCGGTGAGCCGGAAATCGTAGGACGACGAACGCTTGCCGTATCCGTACTCCGTCACGGTCAATACGAACTGTTCGTGCGCGCGCAGGAACTCGTAGCGATCCTCCGCGAGATCAGCTTCCTCGCCGACCTCCTCGTTGGTGAGCGCGATCTCCTCGTCCTCGCCGGTCGCTGCCCGCCGTTCCGCCACGGACCGCTTGAGATAGGCGGCACGCTCCCACGGCTCGGCCTCGACATGCTCCAGCACCGTCATCGAGATGGCGCGATCGCTGTCGCCCAGCGCGATGCCGCGCACACCGGTCGAGTCGCGCCCTTTGAAGACGCGCACGTCCGAGACGGAAAAGCGGATGCACTGGCCAGAACCCGCCGTCAGCAGCACGTCGTGGTTCTCAGTACAGGTCTCGACGCTGAGGATCTCGTCGCCCTCCTCGTCGAACTTCATCGCGATCTTGCCGTTGCGTTTGACGTCAGCGAAATCGGACAGCTTGTTGCGCCGCACGGTGCCGCGCGTGGTGGCGAACATCACGTCGAGTTCGCCCCAGCGGCTTTCGTCCTCGGGCAGCGGCATGATGGTCGTGATGCGCTCGCCTTCCTGCAGCGGCAACATGTTGCGCAGGAACTTGCCCTTCGACTGCGGCGTGCCGATCGGCATGCGCCAGACCTTCTCCTTGTAGACGATGCCACGGGAGGAAAAGAACAGAATGGGCGTATGCGTGGACGCGACGAACAGGCGGGTGACGAAATCCTCGTCCTTCGTCGTCATGCCTGAGCGGCCCTTGCCGCCGCGGTTCTGCGCCCGGTAGACCGACAGGGGAACGCGCTTGATGTAGCCCTCATGCGTCACCGTGACGACCATGTCCTCGCGCGGGATAAGGTCTTCGTCTTCCATGTCGGCCGCGGAATCCGTGATTTCCGTGCGGCGCGGCGTGCCGAACTCGTCGCGCACGGCGGTGAGCTCGGTCTTGACGATGTCCTGAATGCGCGCGCGCGACGACAGAATGTCGAGGAAATCGCTGATCTCGGCGCCGATCTTGTTCAATTCGTCTGCGATCTCGTCACGGCCAAGCGCGGTCAGGCGTTGGAGGCGCAGGTCGAGGATGGCGCGCGCCTGTTCCTCGGAGAGATTGTAGGTGCCGTCCTCGTTGATGCGGTGGCGCGGATCGTCGATCAGCAGGATCAGCGCCTCGACATCGGCCGCCGGCCAGCGCCGCGTCATCAATTGCTCGCGCGCCGACTGCGGGTCAGGCGCGTTGCGGATGACGCGGATGACCTCGTCGATATTGGCGACCGCTATCGCCAGCCCCACCAGCGTATGGGCGCGATCGCGCGCCTTGCGCAGCAGGAACTTGGTGCGCCGGCGCACGACCTCTTCGCGGAACGCCACGAAGGCCTTCAGCA
>JAEUMA010000695.1 GCA_016793565.1 Rhizobiaceae bacterium | reverse complement strand
CAACGGTGGAAGTCAGCTACGCGATATCATCTCGCACCACGCAACTGTCTCAGCCTTGCGACACTGTGCGTTGCAATATTTCAGTTCGTGCCGCGCAGGCCGAATTTTGCGATCTTGCGGTGGATCGTCGCCCGTGACATGCGCAGGGCGCGGGCGGCGGCGGTCACGTTTCCGTCGCTGCGTATCAGGGCGCGTTCGAGGATGGCGCGCTCCGCCTCCTGAAGGTCGCCGGCGAAGCTCGTCTCGCTACCCAGAAGATCGGCCGCTGGCAAGGGCCGTGCCAGCGTCTCCTGCGTTATGCCGTAGGCAAGGCGGGCCGAGCGCGTAGCTCCGACGACGAGGTCGTTTCGGTCTACCGCGAGAAGCGCGTTGGGGGCCTTTTCGCCTGTGGCGGCAACGAGGATGCGTGCGTCGGGAAACGCCATGCGGAAGTTTTCTGCCTCTATCCGGCGCACGGCGTCGGTCACGGCCATGGAAATGAGATTGACAAACCCTTCCGTCAGGTCGGCGCGGCACGACGAGACGTCCAGGGCCGCCGCGATATTGCCCTCGTGGTCGTAGATCGGTGCCGTCGTGCAGGAGAGCAGCGTGTTCTTGGCGAAGAAATGCTGGTCCCGGTGGATCGTCAGAGCCCGCTGCTCCACCAGGCAAGTGCCGATGCCGTTCGTGCCTTCGCTCTGCTCGCTCCAGATCGTACCGGTCCAGAGACCCCACTCGCGGAAGGTCTCGTCATCCGATATGGCACCGCGACGTTCGACCGGAATGCCGTGTCTGTCGGCCAGAAGCACGCAGCATCCGACGCCGCCGACGGCGAGGTAGAGACGGTCGAGACTGGCCTGTGCGGCCCGAAGCAGGGGCTCGATGCGCTGGCGCGCATGCGACAGCTCGGCGTCGCTCAGGCGAAACGGATGGGACCCGTCGGCCGGATCCAGACGATGGAGCGTGGCCGAGCGCCGCCAAGAGGCGATCAGCGCGGATCGCGCAGCGGCGTCGGACTCGATGGCCGCCTGAATCTTGTCAGCATGTCGGGCATTTCCGGATACCATTGCCTCCTCCGCTCTAGATCCGTACCCCTCCGTCCATTCCCTGTCTTCGGCTACCAGTTTGCAACCGGTTTTGCATCTGCGACTTCCGACGTAACCTCGAGATGGCGCCTTCACCGCTAAGTCTTGAGACGGAGCATACGGCGTAACGCCGCTGCGATTTTCGATCCGGCCTACGCTATATTTTCTTGAATATAATGACGGCGGGCAAGTCTGTACAGCTAGAGCGGTTCATGGTCAGATAGAATCGTTCTGCCGGATGCAATTCGATCCCAAGGTCGAGGCGGGGGGCGCAGGCCGTACCTGGATGGTACGGACAAGACGCCCGCCGACGGATCGGGTCTGCGCCGCCTTCCTTGCGGAGCATCTCGCCACCGGCAAACAGAACCGTTTCCATCTGACCATGAACCGCTCTAGATTTCACGGCGACCGTTATGAGCCGTCCCTTCCGGTAGGCCGCT
>JAEUMA010000666.1 GCA_016793565.1 Rhizobiaceae bacterium | reverse complement strand
AGATCGTGCTGGTGCGCGATGTCGGCGACTACGAGCGCTGGGCCACCACCATTGACGACGCGCTTGGCGAGGCCTTCGACAAGGTGGCCAAGATGCTGGCGCTGCCGCATCCGGGCGGCCCGAGCGTCGAGCGCATGGCGCGCGAGGGCGATCCCCGACGCTTCGCCTTTCCGAGGCCGATGCGCGGCGAACGCCGGCCCGACTTTTCGTTCTCCGGCCTCAAGACCGCGGTTCGCCAGGCGGCGGGCGCGATCGCTCCGCTGTCGGACCGCGACGTGGCCGACATCTGCGCCTCCTTCCAGCGCGCCGTCTCCGATACGCTGGCCGAACGCGTGGCGCGCAGCCTCTTTCGCTTCCGCGAGGCGCATCCCGAGGCGCACGCGCCGACACTGGTGGTCGCCGGCGGCGTGGCGGCCAACGCGGAAATCCGCGGCGTGCTCGAATCGCTTTGCGGCCAGCACGGCTTCCGCTTCGTGGCGCCGCCGCTGAAACTATGTGGCGACAACGCTGCGATGATCGCCTGGGCGGCGCTGGAGCGCCTGCGGGCCGGGCTGCACGAGGCCGACGGCTTCGCCTTCGTGCCGCGCTCGCGCTGGCCGCTGGACGGCGTTTCGACGCCGGTCGTCGGCTCCGGCAGGCGGGGGGCCAAGGCGTGAACTCGCAGTTCCAGGTCACGGTTCTGGGCGGCGGCGCCTGGGGCACCGCGCTTGCCGTGGCAGTTCAGCGGGCCGGGCATGCCGTGCGCGTGTGGGCGCGCGACCCGCTGACGGTCGCATCGCTCTCGTACGGCGAGAACCCGCGCTATCTCAAGGACTTGCGTTTCGCTGCGATCGAGGCGGGCACCGACGCGGCGCTGATGCTCAAGGGCGCGGACTGCGTTCTTCTGGCTGTGCCGGCGCAGTCACTGCGAGAGACCCTGGCGATGCTCGCCAGCACGTTTCCACGCGACGTTCCGGCGGTACTGTGCGCAAAGGGGATCGAGAGCAGCACGGGGACGCTGCTGTCGCAAATCGTGGCCGAATACCTGCCCGACACGCCGATCGCGGCGCTGTCCGGCCCGAGCTTCGCGGTCGATCTGGTGCGCGACCTGCCGACGGCGGTCGTGGTGGCGGCCGAAAGCGAGACGCTGGCCGGCGCGCTGGCGGCGCGCTTCTCCAACGGCAATTTCCGCTGCTACAGCAGCACCGACCTGACCGGCGTGGAACTGGGGGGCGCGCTGAAGAACGTCTTCGCCATCGCGGCAGGGGCTGTCGCAGGCGCGGGCCTCGGTGCCAGCGCCCAAGCCGCGATGGTGACGCGCGGCTTCGTCGAACTTCGCCGCATCGGCGACGCCTTCGGCGCGATGCCGGAGACGCTGATGGGCCTGTCCGGCCTCGGCGACCTGCTGTTGACCTGCGGCTCCGCACAGTCCCGGAATTTTGCCTACGGGCACGCGCTCGGCCGTGGCGAGCCGCTTGCCGGGCTGCCGCTCGCCGAAGGCGTTGCAACCGCCGGCATCGCCGCCCGCATCGCCCGCGACAAGGGCGTGAGCGCGCCGATCATCGCCAGCGTGGCCGCCATCCTTGACGGCGCCATCACGGTGCGCGAAGCGGTAGCGATGCTCCTGGCGCGCCCGCTGCGCGCCGAGGCCGACTGAACCCACACGAGGAGAGAATACCGATGCTGTTTGCACTGATGACCACCGACAAGGCCGGCAAGCTCCAGCTCAGGCTGGATACCAGGCCCGACCATGTGGCCTTCCTGGAGGAATTGAACGGACGCGGCGCGCTGAAGTTCGCCGGCCCATTCCTGGACGGCGACGGCAAGCCCAACGGCAGCCTCGTGGTGATCGAGGCCGCCGACAGGCACGAGGCAGAGGCGACCTTCGCGCGCGATCCCTATGCCAAGGTCGGCCTGTTCGAGACGACCGAGATCCGCCCGTGGAACTGGGTTTTCAACAAGCCCTGAGGCCATCGCCATGCAGCACTGGCTTTTCAAGTCGGAGCCCGACGTCTTCTCCTTCGAGAAGCTGAAGACGCTCGGCAAGAAGGGCACGCAGTGGGACGGCGTGCGCAACTACCAGGCGCGCAACAACATGCGCGCCATGCAAATCGGCGACCTCGGCTTCTTCTACCACTCCAACGAAGGGCTGAACGTGGTCGGCATCGTCGAGGTCTGCGCACTCGCCCATCACGACAGCACGACCGAAGACCCGCGCTGGGAGTGCGTCGATGTGCGGGCGGTGCGCGATGTTCCCAGTCCGCCGACGCTGGACGAGATCAAGGCCAATCCCAAGCTTTCCAAGATGGTGCTCGTCAACAATTCCAGGCTGTCGGTCCAGCCAGTGACCCGCGAGGAGTGGGAGGAAGTCTGCCGCATGGGCGGCGTGACGCCGGCGCCTTGAGGCCGTATCACGACGCGACCGCCTTCATTCTTGCCAATACGGCGGAGCTCGCGCCGCCGCATGTGCCGGAAGTTCGCCTGCGGCTGGCCGACGAGGCGCATGTCCTGTGGCAGCAGACCGAGGAGGAACTGGCGGCTACCGGCCTGCCGCCGCCGTTCTGGGCCTTCGCCTGGGCCGGCGGCCAGGGTCTTGCCCGCTACGTGCTCGACCATCCGGCGACTGTCGAAGGCCAGGGGGTGCTGGACTTCGCGTCCGGGTCGGGACTGGTCGCGATCGCGGCGGCCATGGCCGGGGCCGCGCATGTCGAGGCCTGCGACATCGATCCCTTCGCGCTGGCGGCCATCACGCTCAATGGCCGTATCAACAATGTGCGGATCGAGGCGACGGGCGAAAGCCTGGTCGGCGCGGACCGCGGCTGGGATGTCGTGCTTGCCGGAGACGTTTTCTACGACCAGGCGCTGGCCAATGCGCTGACGCCCTGGTTTCGCACGCTCCGGGCAAGGGGCGCCGCCGTGTTCGTCGGCGATCCAGGCCGCTACTACCTGCCGAGGGACGGGCTTGAGGCGGTCGAAACCTACCAGGTGCCGGTGACCCGCGCGCTGGAAGACAGCGAGGTCAAGCGCACCACGGTCTGGCGCTTCGCCTGAGCATCACGGCGCGGCTGGAGACGTCCGCACCTCGTCCAGCACCCAGTCGCGGAACGCGGCGATCCTGCGGTCGTCGGCAAGCTCGGCCGGATAGACCAGATGATAGGCGAATTCCTCGGACATCTTGATGCCGAGTTCGAACGGACGGACCAGCCGGCCGGTGGACAGGTCGTTGGCCACCATCGAGAAGTCGCAGAGCGCCACGACATTGCCCTCGATCGCGGCCTGGATGACGTGCGAAGACTCCTTGAAGAGGACGCAGTTCGAACCGTCGAACCCATCAACGCCGGCGGCCTTCATCCATATGCGCCAGTTGGGCCAGGAGACGCCTTCTCGCTCCCATTCGATATGGACAAGCGTGTGGCGCAGCAGGTCGCGCGGATGGGCCAGGGGCTGGGGCGCTGAAAGCAGGCGCGGGCTGCAGACGGGAATGATGACATTGTCGAACAGGCGGTGGGATATCAGGCCCGGATAGTTTCCGGCACCGAAACGTATCGCCACGTCGATGTCGTCGTGCGTGAAGTCGCGCAACTCGAAAGCGATGTCGAAACGCAGATCCACCTCGGGCCATGCGGCGCGAAAACGGTCGAGCTTCGGCACCATCCATTTCGAGGCGAAGACGGCATCCAGCGTGACCCTGAGCTGGGTGACGCCGCGCGACAGCTTCTGGGCGCGCACGGCGCCGACGCGCAGCACCTCCAAGGCATCGATACAGGCCTGATGGAAGACAATGCCCGGTTCGGTCAGCCGGACCGAGCGGCTGTTGCGGTCAAACAGCGCGAAACCGAGGCGGTCCTCCAGTTCCTTGATCTGGTGGCTGATCGCCGCCGGCGTGACGCCGACATCCTGCGCGGCGCGGCTGAAATTCAATCGCTTCGCCGCGGCGTCGAACAGGCGCAAGGAGCGAGTGCCTGGAACCTGCAACGGCATCTTCAAAAAAACCTATCAGATGCCGTTAAAACTACTCATTTTTCAAAGCTTTATCAATGGCCTATTGCAAGCCTGCCCTTCATTTCCGAAAGCAATCGCGATGACCGATATCGACACTTCCTGGCGCGCCGACGCCCGCTCGCGGGCGCTTTCGCTAGAACGGCTGCGCATCTACCTCGTGTCCCGTCAACAGCGCCGCGAGGCGATCGATGACATCCATCGCCTCAACGAGCGGGCGCAGCGGGACGCGGGCGTTGCCGGCACCGACGTCGCCAAGCAGGTGGACGCGGAAATGACCCGCCTGGGATTGCGAGAGCTCGGCTCGCGCGGCCTGCGCTGATACGTCAGCGCCGCACCTCGACCATCGTGCGGCGTGACAATTGCGGCAGCAGCCTGGCCATCACCTGCCGTGTGACTGCGACGCAGCCCTGCGTCGGCGTGAAGCCCGGCCGCGCCAGGTGGAAGAAGATAGCGCTGCCCCGGCCGATCCGGCGCGGCGTCAGGTTCCAGTCCAGCACGAGACAGACATCGTAGAGATCGTCTGTCCGCCGCATGGTCTCGTGGCTGGCGGAGTAGGGTATCGGCACGGGGCGGTTGTAGTTGCGATCGCCCGGCACCTCACACCAGCCGAGATCGGCGGAGATCGGCGCCAACGCCAGCCGCGTCCCGTTCGGACGGAAACGATCGGCACGAAAATAGCCCCCCAGGATGCGCATCGCAGCGAGCGGGGTGGCGCCGTCGCCCTCGCGCTTGTCGGCCGAAATGCCCGAGCGGCCGAGCGCGCACGGAAAAACCGCCTGGCCCGCCACGATCAGCCCCTGATGGCGAACGCCCGGACGTGGCCTGACCACCAGCCGGCGCAGCCCGGAATGGCGTGATTCCGCCGCAATGCGCCCGCATTTCTTGGCATAAGGTCGAACCGGGAAACAAATCACGGTGATCGGCTTTCCTGACTGGCCGCAAAGCCATAAAGGCGGTCGGGCATAACAATCAACGTCATTTCAGCACAGCGGATTGATACATGACATCACGCACCATCCTGATTGTCGACGACGATGACGACCTGCGCACCACGCTTGTGGAGCAGCTCTCCATGTACGAGGAGTTCAACGTGCTGCAGGAAGCGACGGCCGCCAAGGGCATCGCGGCGGCGCGCGGTTCGGTGATCGACCTGCTCATCATGGACGTCGGCCTGCCGGACATGGATGGGCGCGAAGCGGTCAAGATGCTGCGCAAGGGCGGCTTTCGCGCGCCGATCATCATGCTGACCGGGCACGATACCGATTCGGACACGATTCTCGGGCTGGAAGCCGGCGCCAACGACTATGTGACGAAGCCCTTCCGCTTTGCCGTGCTGCTGGCGCGCATCCGTGCGCAGCTGCGTCAGCACGAACAGAGCGAGGACGCCACCTTCACGGTCGGCCCCTATACGTTCAAGCCTTCGCAGAAGCTTTTGATCGACCAGCGAGGGGGCAAGGTACGGCTTACCGAGAAGGAAGCATCGATCATCAAATACCTTTATCGCGCGGACCAGAAGGTCGTGACGCGCGACGTGCTGCTGGAGGAGGTTTGGGGATACAATTCCGGCGTCACCACCCACACGCTCGAGACGCATGTGTACCGCTTGCGGCAGAAGATCGAGCGCGATCCTTCCAATGCCGAAATTCTTGTGACAGAAAGCGGCGGGTACAAGCTGGTTCCATAGCCGGTTCGCGAGGAGCGGGCCGCAGGGGGAGGAGCCCGCTTTCGAACCGGGGACATAATGGCGCTGGATGACGACATCCGCATCCTGTCCGGTGTTGGTCTTTTCGAGGGCTTCACCCGCGAACAGTTGCGACTGATGGCGTTCGGCGCCGAGGCGACGCCGCTGAAATCGGGACGCAAGCTCTACGTCGAGGACGATCAGGCCGATTCGGCTTACGTGGTCGTCTCCGGCCGCATTGGGCTCTACCGGGAGATGGACGGCAGGCACCAGGCCGTCGGCGAGGTCGGGCCGGGATCGATGCTCGGCGAACTCGCCCTCATCGCCGATACGCGGCGGCTGACCAGTGCCGCGGCGATCGCCGACAGCGAGCTTCTGCGCCTCAACCGCTCGATGTTCCGGCGAATTCTGGAGGAATATCCCGACCTCGCGGTGATCCTACACCGCCGAATCTCGGACGAACTGCAGGCGATGGTGCGCCGGATCGAACGGCTGGCGCCACGCTTCTCTTCGTAAGTCAGTCGAGATCGAAGCGGGCGATCACCGGCACATGATCGGAAGGCCGGTCCCAGCCGCGCGCGTCGCGAAGGATGTCGTAGCCGAGAAAGCGGTCGACGAGATCGGCCGACGACCAGACATGGTCGAGCCGGCGACCGCGATCGGAGGCCTCCCAGTCGGCGGCGCGGTAGCTCCACCAAGTGTAGAGCTTCTGCTCCGGCGGTATGTTGTGCCGCATCAGATCCACCCAGCCACCCGCCTTGCGCATCGCCTCGAAGCCTTCCGTCTCCACCGGCGTGTGGCTGACGACCTTCAACAGCTGCTTGTGCGACCAGACGTCATGCTCCAGCGGCGCGATGTTGAGGTCG
>JAEUMA010000647.1 GCA_016793565.1 Rhizobiaceae bacterium | reverse complement strand
TCGACGCCGCGGCCCGACGAACGGATCGCCTTCTCGAAGCTGTCGCGGGGAAAGGGGAGCTCGCCCGAACCCGCCAGCGCGCCGAACAGGCTCGCCGAGATCACGGTTCCCGATTCGACCGCGATCTTCTCCATGTCGAAGGCGATCAGCCGCTGCGCCGCGATTTCGGCGGCGGCGAGCACCTCCTCGGAGTTGGCGATGCCGTCACCGGGGACGGTCTTTTCCGACACGGCGAGGGCGCGGTGGGTGGAGGCGATCAACGTCGTGCGGTCGGGGGTGACGAAGCCGCGCATGATGGCGCGCCCGGCCGCCATCATCTCGGCGGCGACGAGGACGTCGACGTCGCCGGCCGCCGGCATCAGCGAGAAGACCGGCGCCCTGCCGGTCGCCGGGGCCATCTCGATATAGTAGATCGTCGCGCCGGTGCGCTGGGCGACGCCGGCGACCGAGGTCGCCTGCACGGCGTAGCCGTTCAGCCGCGCGCAGTCCTCGATCCAGTTGGTGAGCACGCCGCCGCCCTGGCCGCCGACCGCCATGACGGCCAGCTTGACGATCTGGTCCATCGCCGGATCGTGGGGCTTGCGCGCCGGGAGCACGGTTGCGTCTGCCATCTCAAGCCTGCCCGAATTCGAGACGTCCGCCCGAGCGGCGCTTCTGCAGCCAGCCGATGACGCGCTGCGACAGGCCGGACAGCGTGCGCTCGAACCAGCCGGGATTGTAGACGACGTCGGCGCGATAGAAGGACGGGCACAGCACCGCCGCGTCGGCGACCTCGCCGCAATTGCCGCAGCCGACGCAGGTCTGGTCGATATGGGCGACCGGATCGTCGCGCAGCGGATCGTCCAGCGACTTGACCGACAGCGACGGGCAGCCTGACAGCCGCATGCAGGCGTGGTCACCGGTGCAGACGTCCTCGTCGACGCCGAAGCGCGGCTTGACGACCCGCTCGCCGCCCTTGACGGCCTTGTCCAGCAGCGGCTTTTCGCGCCGCTGCCGGTTCAGCATGCATTCCGATGAGGCGACGATGACCTTCGGCCCCTTGGCGTCGGTGGTCAGAGCTTCCTTCAGCGTCGCCCGCATCTTCGGCACGTCATATGTGCGGTCGATATGGCGCACCCAGCCGACGCCCATGCCCCTTACCGCGTCTGTGATCGGGTGCTTCGTGGATTTCGACTTGTTGGTCGCCCGCGACGACAGGACGTCCTGTCCGCCCGTCGCGGCGGAATAGAAATTGTCGACGACGATGATGACGCCATCGTTGCGGTTGAACACCGCATTACCGATCGAGGAGGTGAGGCCGTTGTGCCAGAAGCCGCCGTCGCCGACGAAGGAGATCGACCGGCGCTTCGCTTCCGGCGCATTGAAGGCCGAGGCGGAGGCAGGCCCCAGCCCGTACCCCATGGTGGTGGCGCCCAGTTCGAAAGGCGGCATGATCGAGAACAGGTGACAGCCGATGTCCGAGGCGATGTGGTGCTTTCCCAATTCCTGCTCGACCAGCTTGGTGGCGGCGAAGATCGGCCGCTCCGGGCAGCCGGTGCAGAAGCCCGGCGGACGGCCGGGAACCACCTGCATCAGGTCCGGGATGTCATCGCTGCTGGCGCTCTTGTTGGGAGCCCGCACCTCGGCCGGCAGCAGATGCGCCGCGTGCGCGCGCAGAAAGGCGCCGATGCCTTCCAGCATCACCGTGCCGGTATATTCGCCTGCGACCGGAAGGAACTCCTTGCCAACGAGGCGCGTCTCTCGCCCGGCCTTGTGCAGCATGGAGGCAAACGCCTGCTCGATGTAATTGGGCTGGCCCTCTTCGACCACCAGCACCGCGTCCTTGCCGTCGCAGAATTCGAGGAACTCGTCGTCGATCAGGGGATAGGCGGCGTTGAGCACATAGATCGGCACGTCCGTCTCGCCATAGGTGTCGGCCAGCCCCATGCGCTGGAGAGCGCGGATGACGCCATTGTACATGCCGCCTTGGCAGACGAGGCCGACCTTGCCATCGGCCGCGCCGAAGAACTCGTTGATCTTGTTCTTGCGGATGTAGTCGACCGCCGCCGGCCAGCGCTTCTTCACCTTCTCCGTCTCGTGCAGGAAGGAAGCCGGCGGCAGGACGATGCGGCCGGTATCGCGGCGGGGTGCCTCCAAAGCATCCGCCACGGTCATCGCCGGCCGCCTGTTATCCTTCGCCGTGAAATGTCCGTGCACATGGCAGCAGCGGATGCGCACCAGGAGCATGACCGGCGTGTTGGACACTTCCGACAGTTCGAAGCCGTCCTCGACCGCCTTGACGATGGAGGGCAAGTTGGGGCGCGGGTCGAGCAGCCAGACCTGGCTCTTCATGGCGAAGGCGTGGCTGCGCTCCTGCATGATGGAGGAACCCTCGCCGTAATCCTCGCCAACGACGATCAGCGCGCCGCCCGTGACACCACCCGAGGCGAGGTTGGCGAGCGCGTCGGAGGCGACGTTGGTGCCGACGGTGGACTTGAAGGTGACGGCGCCACGGATCGGATAATGAACCGATGCGGCCAGCATGGCGGTCGCGGTCGCTTCCGACGCGCTCGCCTCGAAATGCACGCCGAGTTCGCCAAGAATGTCCTGCGCATCGGCCAGAACGTCCATCAGATGGCTGATCGGCGCGCCCTGGTAGCCGCCGACATAGCCGACGCCGCACTGCAGCAGCGCCTTCGTAATGGCGAGGATACCCTCGCCGGAAAACTCCTCGCCGGCGCCGAGCCGCAGTTTCTCCACTTCCTTGGCAAAAGAGCGTTCAGCCATTTTGGCCTCCTTTGGCGGCAACGACGCGACAATTGCCTGCGCCCGACCTCAAGACGGGATCGAGCGACTGGACCTGGCCTGCCGGCAGAGTCATCGGAACCGTCCGCCTAAATCTCGTGTCTGCGGATGTTTTTCAGCATCTTTTGCAGCGTCGTGATGAGGGCTGCGTACTCGGTGTCGTCGATAGCATCGAACATCCGCTCGAAGGCATGGTGCATCTCGGGCCAAGCGCGGTTGAACTCCGCGCGACCCTCGTCGGTCAGGTAGACTTTGCGCACCCGGCTGTCGGTCTCGCCCGGCTCGCGCCGCACCAGGCCCTCGCCCTCCAGTGCATCCAGCGTGCGCGACAGCGTCGACTGCTCGATCACGGTGTAGACGGCGAGGTCGCCGACGGTGACGCCGTCGCTGACCGACAGCACAGCCAGCGTGCGCACCTGGGGAATGGTCCGCCCCTCGCGGCGGAATGCATCGCGCAGCGTGGCGTTGTATCGCCCCATGATGCGGTTCATCAGATAGGGCGCGAACTGCTGCAGCCCGATCTGGCCGAGTGTGGCGATGCGCTGGCGCCCGTCTGCCACTTTCTGGTCCATCTAGAGCGGTTCACGGTTAGATGGGAACGTTCTGCCG
>JAEUMA010000623.1 GCA_016793565.1 Rhizobiaceae bacterium | reverse complement strand
GCCGGGAGAATAGGCGGCGTAGGCCTCGTCGTAGGTGGTCTTCCAGGTGTAGGCGACCCCGGCCTCCACGAAAACGATCAGGCTGGCGATGAGCTTGCCGTCGAGCGTCAGGCCGTGGATGCGGCACATGTCGAGCTCGGCCAGGCGGTGTACGGCTTCGCGAGCGAAGGCGGCGCGATAGCGGTCGGCGGCCATGGCGCTGCGCTCGCGGCCCTTCCAGCCCGCCATCTCCAGTGCCAGGAAACCCTCGATGGCGAGGCGGATGTCTTCTGGCCCGCGCGCGACGGAATGCTCCAGCCGGCCGGTGCCGGAGAGGCGGCGCTTCAGCCGGCGGAACTCGCGATAGTGATGCGCCCGCAACGCATTGCGCAGATAGGTCTCGCCGTCGAGGTCGCTCTCCAGCACTGGGCGCTCGAACCGTCCCGTCGTCACCAGCGGAAGCGAACGGCTCTCGGCCACGGTGCGCAGCAGCGCGGCTGTCGGGCCGTCGAGGCGCAAATCCGGCAGCACGAAGACCTTGGGCAGGCCGAGCCTCGGCCGCGCCAGCATGTCGATGAAGTCCTCCAGCACACCGGCCGGATCGTCGCGATCGAGCAGGGGCGTGCCGAGCGGCCCGAACGGGCTCGACCAGGTCCGCATGACCGAGACGCCCAGCGGCATCGCCGGCCGTTCGATCGAGAACGGCACCAGCAGCCGCAGGCGGTTTCGGTATTCGTCGCCGTCGCGAATGACCGCGAGGCGCACCTCTCGGTCTTCGAGGCGGGGCATGGCCGGCGCCAAGAAGCGCGGATTGAAGAACAGATTCGGCTCGACCGTGCGCGAGCACAGATAGTCGAGCTCCTCGACGAGGTCGAAACCGGCCGAGGCCGGGTAGATCGCCAGCCGGCGCGGCGGCCGGCGGCCGGCCACCGCCTCGACATGCGAATAGGCCTCGGGCGTCGGGCCTGTCAGGCCCGCCAGTCCCGCGATCATGGCGCCGGCGGGGCCGCCGCTGGTTTCCTCGAGTAGCGGTACCGCCACCATCAGTAGGCTCCTCCGGCGCGCCGCGCCACCGGCACGAAAACAAGCATCACGATGCCGAGCCTCCGCCAGACGGTGAAGGACAGGGCACAGGCCTCGAACACCATCGCCACCGCCGTGCCGATGGCCGCGCCCCAAAGGCCAAATACCGGGATCAGCAGCACGCTCACCACGACGTTGAACGCCAGCGTGGCGGCATAGACCATGGCGCAGATGTTCTGGTTGCCGCTCATGGTCAACAGGCTTTCGGCCGGTCCGACCGCGCCGCGGGCGACGACGCCGGCCACGAGCGGAAGGAGTAGTGGATAGCCGGCTTCGAATCCGGGTCCGAACAGCGCCAGCATGGGCTTGCCGACCGCAAGCACCACCAGCCCCATCGCAAGCGAGGGCCAGAACGTCCACGACACAGTCTCGGCCGCAAAGGCCGCCAGGCGGTCGCGGCTTCCCTGGTTGAACTGCGCATAGCGCTGCGCCACCCCGGCCTTCACGGCGAAGTAGACGAAATGGACGAGCGCCAGCGTCTTGACCGTTGCGAAATAGACGGCGACGTCCGTCGGCTCGAGAAAGAAGCCGACCATCAGCACGTCGGCATTGGTGAGCAGGAAGAAGAAGCCCTCGACCAGGAAGATGGGCAGCGACACCAGAAGCCATGCCCGCACGTCGATCCGCATCGGGCCGGCTGCGACGAGACGGTCGACGCGGCTGGTCAGCGTGACCAGCTGCCAGACGGTCGTGGCGTAGGTGGCGACGATGGCGCAGATAACCGCCGTCTTGGCACTCGCCGGGTAGCCCAGCGACAAGGCGGCGGCCATGGCCACCAGGATCAGCACCGGCCGCACGAGATAGACCGGAGACAAGGCGGCGAAGGCCCAGGAATGGGCGCGCGCGATGCCCTGAAGCACGTCCGACAGCGCGATCATCGGTAGGCAGAAGATGCCGAGGAAGAACGGAATGACGTAGTAGGTCTCCATCCAGGGCGCGAATAGCCAGAGCGCCAGCGCCGCGAGAAGCGCGAAGCCTGTAGAGGCGATCAGCACGAACACGCGGCTGGCGACGAGAATGCCACGCAGCTCGTCGAGCATGCCGCGTTCGCGGAACTCTGGGATGAAGCGGATCACCGACGTGTGGAAACCGAGACAGGAGAGGTTGCCGACGATGATCATCGTCGTCCAGACCAGTACGAATACGCCGTAGTCGAAGCTGCCGAGCCAGCGCGCCATCAGCACCTGGCTGACGAAGGCTATGGCAGCGCTGACGATGCGGATCGCGAAGGCCACCACCGACATGCGGCTGGCTACGCCCCGCTCGTCGGCGGAGAAGAAGAGCGCATCAACGCGGCCAAGCAGCGGCCGCGCGCGCAGCGCCAAGCGCTGCGGCAAAAGCCGCTCGGCCGTCGTTGCGGCGGAAAAACGCACGCGATACTCTCCGCTTTCCGTCGTGTCTCGTCGCCCCGGAAGCTATCCGGGACTCTTTAAGAAACGGTTCGGAGTACAAGTATCGCGTCTTGCGCGAGGAGCGCGCCCGGAATGCCGCGGAGCACCAGATCGACGGCCGCGGAGTAGCCGCCGGGCCACCTACGCCCCACGGTCAGCCGCGCGACTGCATCAGGGCGTCGTTGAGGTTGCGCATATCCTTCTCGTCGGGGCCCGACTCCAGCCCGAGCACCGGGACCAGCCCGCGCAGATGGTCGTGATGGGTGCGCACGCCGTATTCCAGGTCTGACAGATAGAACCCGCCGAAGGCGTCGGAAAGCATGGATTCGTTCGACCAAACCGAAAGCTGCACGTCCTCGGCCATGGTGTCGCGGTCGATGCGGTAGGCCAGGTAGCGGGCGGCCGCCTGCTCGCGCGTCTCGTCCGCGTAGCAGTAGATCGCGCCGCGCAGCAGCGTCTCGCTCGTGGAGAGCGGAAACTCCTGGTAGAACTGCATCGATTCCGGCGTCAGTGCGATGACGGCATTGGGGAAGATGCCGAAGTAGAGCCAGGCCGTGCGCAGGTTTTCCGGCAGGAACTGCGGTTCCTGGGCGAATTTGCGGTACTGCCGCACGCTCCAGCGGCGGCCGGCATGCGGGTTATAGGTCGCGTAGGAGCGCGAGACGCCCTCCACGAAGGGCTCGTCGAAATAGGTGGCGCCGTAGAGATCCTGCAGCGCCGGATGCGCCATCGCCACATGATAGCCCTCATTGTCGACGTCGCGCACGGACTTCCAGTTGACGGCAGATTTCTGGGTCCAGATGCCACGCGTCGGCAGCATCTCGGCCATGCGGTAGTGCGCGATCTCCGCCTCGACGCCGCTCATCAGCTCCGCGACAGAGGGCTGCGGGCCCTTGCGAAAACGGATGAAAATCAGCCCCATCCAGATTTCGAGGTCGAGCGGCATCAGACCGAACTCGGTCTTGTCCAGTTCCGGAAAGCTGCGCGGGCGCGCGGCGCCGCGCAGTGTGCCGTCGAGATTGTAGACCCAGCCGTGGAAAGGGCAGACCAGCGCGTTCTTGCATGTGCCCTTCTCGTCGCCGACCACGCGGGAGCCGCGGTGGCGGCACAGATTGTGGAAGGCGCGCACGATCCCGTCCTTGCCACGGACCACCAGCGCGCGCTCGCCGACCACGTCCATGGTCAGGTAATCGCCTTCGTTCGGCACGTCCGAAACGTGGCCGACGATCTGCCAATGATTGCGGAAGACGTGTTCCTTCTCGAGTTCGAGAAGGGCGGGGCTGTGATAGCTCCAGCCGGGAAGGCCCCGCCGGTCCCAATCGTTAGGGACCGCCACCTGGGAGATGTGACGGTTCATGATATGCCTGCTAATTGTTGAATGTTCATTCAATATAGGCACATTTATGAATATATTGCAATAGGTTAGGGAAAGTTGTCTTCTTATCTCTTGACGCAGGCTGAGGCGCGGCGAGGCAGATCGCCGCCTTGCGCGGACGGAATCGCACTGTGATTTCCAAGCCTTAACCAGGCTCTACGACAGCCAGAAAGGCCAGCGGCCGCACTGGGGAAAGTGACGTCGCTCTACAGCGGTTCATGGTCAGATGGAATCGTTCTGCCTCCAGCCCGAAGCGTTTGCCGCTGGCGGATACCCGCTGTATCAGGCGGCTTGCCCGATGCACCACATCGGGCCTGCGCCGCCTTCCTTGCGGAGCATCTCGCCATCGCGTGAACGGAACTGTTTCCATCTAACCCTGAACCGCTCTAGCCGTGCCAGAGGCCTTCGCGGCGAAGGTCTTCCGTGGTGCGCGAAATACCCTCGCGCAAGATGCCCACCATCTCGTCGATTTGCTCGCGGGTGATGGTGAGCGGTGGTGACATGACGCACATGTTGATCAGCGGGCGCACCAGCAGTCCGAGTTCGTGGCAGTGGGCGTCGATGCGCTTGCCGACATCCTTATCAAGCTGCAGCGGGTCGCGGCTTTCACGGTCGGCCACGCATTCGACGCAGCCCATCAATCCGATGCCGCGGACTTCGCCGACCAGCGGCAAGCCCTCCAGAGTCTTCAGGCGGGACTGGAAGTAAGGCGCGACGGAGCGTGCATGGTCGAGGATGCCGTCTTCCAGGAGGTCAAGGTTCTTCAGCGCCACGGCGCAGCCGACCGGATGGCTCGTATAGGTCAGCCCGTGGCCGAACATGGCCTCCGCGTGGTTGGAGCGGCGCATCTCCGTCAGGAGACGCTCGGAAATCACCACCCCGCCGAGTGGGAAATAGCCGGAGGTGACGCCCTTGGCGAAGGTGATCATGTCCGGTTCCAGTCCGAAAACGTCCCCGGAGGCGAAGACATGGCCGAGCCGGCCGAAGCCCGTCACAACCTCGTCGGAGATATAGAGGATATCGTTCTCGCGGCAGATCTCGCGAACCCGTCCCAGATAGCCGGTCGGCGGTACGATCACGCCGCCGGATGCCTGGATCGGCTCGGCGATGAATGCGCCGATGCGTTCGGCGCCGATGCGCTCCACGGTGTCGCGAAACTCTTGGACCAGACAATCGGCGAACGCCTCCAAGCTGATGTTGTGCGGCCGCCGGAAGGGGTTGGGCGAACCGAGCTTGACCACCAGCTCGTTGGCGCCGTCCATCCAGTCGTGGTCTCGCGGCCTGCCGTTCAGCGAGGCCGACAGGTAGGTCGAGCCATGATAGGCGCCGCCGCGGCTGACGATCATCTTCTTGTCCCGCAGGCCGCGTACAT
>JAEUMA010000613.1 GCA_016793565.1 Rhizobiaceae bacterium | reverse complement strand
GAACGTACCCGGGCGGATCATACCGCCCTGCCGCAAGCCGCATTCCTTCTGGAAGCGATCGGGCTCGCCCCGGAGCCCGCAGTCCGGCCCGCCATCCCGGATTGGTGGAAATTTGGCGCTCGCGCCGTGCATATGGTCGACATGATGAACGGGTTCGCCGGCCGTCGGGCAGCTCTTGAGGCCAGGGAACCGGCGCGCAAATCCGGTCTCGGACCTCGCCTGGCCGGTTGAGCGCGTGAGTTCCGGAGTTATCATCTTCCTGGAAATCACGCTGGTGCTTGGCTTTGCCCTCGTCTTCGGCGTGCGCGAGATCAGCAATCTCAGGAAGTTCGACCGCGAGCGGGCTGAGCGCAACAGGTCGGGGAAAAACCAGAAATAGAGCGTTTCCGGTGCCCCCAGGTTCATTGGCAGTGCTCAGTCAGCGGGCGCGACGGGGCATCCGGAAGGGCAGCAGGATCTGGACCCAGCGCGACGCGAAGCGATCGAGATCGACGCTCTCGTGGATAGCGCGGGTTTCATGCGCCCTAGAGCCGAGGCGCAGGAGAGAGCGCGCATAGAACGGTGCGTCCTCAAGCGTGCGGATGACCTGCGCCGCTTGCCCGCCGGCCGGGCGTGTCGTCCGCGCCACGCGCCAGCCGGTCGTGGGCAGCTTCTGGACCGGCCCGGCAGGCAACTGGTCAATGGAGCCATCTGGCCGATAGCAGAGTGCCAGCGATCGCGAGGCGCCGTTCCTCTCCAGGATGTCGTATGCAATCGCTGTCGAGTCGCCGGCCTCTTGGCGCGCCCATGTCCAACTCCGGAAGCCCTGTTCCAGGGGCTCGGAGCCGGCGTTCATGTCGACATAGGCGCGGCCCGCCCACCGCATCGCCGGCCGATCGAAGCTGATGGCGCAGCGTGCGATAGGCGCTATCGGACGCCACTCGTGCGTCCCGTTGGCGTGCAATTGATGGGTTGCAGCGAAGACCGGCCCCAGTTCGATCGTGATCGTGCCGCGCATGCGCCGCGGCGCCGGAACGGTCCATTCGTCAATCGCCACGACCAGCCTGTCCTTAGTCGCGGACATGTGGCTCGGTCCTATCGATAACTCATGGTCCGATCGCTTAATTGAGGCTCGGCCACGCTCGGTCATCGCCCAGAACTTGGCCTTGGGCGTATAGAGGACCGCGTTGATCGAAACGTGGTCGAGCGGGTTGGCTGGCGCCCGCTTTCGTGCCCACGCATAGTAGGGCGAGAACACGCTGCCGATGAATGCGATGACCGTCAGCGCCAGCTGCCCGTCGTCGCTGATCGCGTCGACATACCACCAGGCGTAGCCATCGCGTGGAACGACGCGGTCGAAGCCAAATCCGAAGCCGCCGCCTGCGCCGCGTGCGTCCCCGACAGCGCCGCCATCGGGATTCCCGGACCGGGATGCACAGCCCCGCCCGCCAGATAGAGCCGTTGGACCCTGGCCCTCGCTCCCGGCCGCTGGAAGGAGGCCATCCATCCGTGCGACGCCCTCCCGTAGAGTGCCCCTCCCGACCCCGGAAACATTGCTGCGAAATCCGAAGGCGTCGTCATGCGGCGTCGATCCTGCGATCCCTCCAGAACCAGACCGGCGCGTGCCAGCCTCTCCGTCACCGATCGTTCGCATGACTGGGTCTCCGCGATGCTCAAGGGTTTGTCGTCGGCTCGCGCCGGCGCATTGACCAGCAGCAGCAGCCGCTCGTCGCCGCGCGGATCGGCGCCTGGGAGCGACGCATCCCGGTCCTGTGCGCATATGTAGATCGTCGGGTCCGACGGAAGCTGGTGGCGGTCGAAAATGTCCGCAAACTCGCGCCGGTAGTCGCTGGAGAAAAAGACGGTGTGGCGCGATAGCGGGAAGCCTCCCGCTCGCGCCAGGATCGACCACGTGATCGCCGACAGCGAGCGGTCCGCCAGGCCCCAAGGCGGCACCGCGTGGCGGACGCCATCTCCGGCGAGACCGCCAAACAATGCCGCTGGATCGCCGTTGAAGACGACGGCACTGGCTTCGATCACCTGCCCGCTAGCCAGCCTGACACCGTTCGCTGCTCCGTCGGCGATAAGGATTTCCGCCACTTCGCAATCGAGACCGATATCGACACCCTGTTGCCTCGCGAGGCTCTCGAGCGCTTCGGCGATCCGGATCATGCCGCCTTCGACAAGCCAGACGCCGGACTGTTCGACATGGGCGATCAGCATTAGGGGGCCCGGCGCCTCGAACGGCGACGAACCGCAATAGGTGGCGTATCGGCCGAAAATCTGTCGAAGGCGCGGATCGCAAAAGTAGCCTTCGACTACCTTCGACAGGGTCGTGAAGGGCCTGATTCGTGTTAGCGCGGCCAGTCCGCCCAGGCCGGCATTCCTCGCCAGGCCGAGAGGACTGGGCGAGGGATGCTCCATGAAGGAGGCATTCAGTGACTGGAACACTTGCTCGGTGCGGCGGCAGAAGTCCAGGTAGCCTCTCGCCTCTGCTGCGCCGGCCAACCGCCCAACAGCGTCGGCGGTCTCGCCCTTGTCCGCGTGGAGATCGAAGCAGGAGCCGTCCTGCCAATGGTGGCGTGCCAGAATTTCCGCTCGGGTCAGCTTCAGATAGTCGTCCAGCCGGGCGCCGACGGCGGCGAAGATCGCCTCGAACACAGGGCGCATCGTGAAGACCGTGGGGCCGGCGTCTATGCCGCGATCCCCGACACGGATCTCGCGAAGCTTGCCGCCGACCCGAGGCGATTTCTCGAGGATTGCCACGGACCATCCACGCGCCGCCAGCATCAGCGCCGCCACGAGTCCGCCCATGCCAGCTCCAACCACCACCGCGTCGTATCGGCTGGAAAGAGGTCTGCGGGCTGCGTTGTAAACATCTTGTAACATTTACTTGTGTAAATTAGCATTTACATGCATCATCGTCCATACGCACTTTCGACGTGGAGGACTCCCATGTATGGCGACGATCTCTCGACCCGGATCGAAGACGCCTTGCAGAAGGCCCTCAACCGCGTCACCGGTCCCTCAGCGCCGCCTCGTCTGTCCGCCGCCTTCATAGGATCGGTGTTCCCGGCGGGACAGCGCATCCGGCCGCGGCTCACGCTCTCTGTTGCTCTCGCCTGCGGCGACGATCTCCCGCTCATCTCGAATTCCGCGGCCGTGGCGATCGAGCTGCTGCATTGCGCCTCGCTCGTTCATGACGACATGCCATGCTTCGACAACGCGGCTACCCGCCGTGGCAAGCTTGCCGTGCACGCCGCCCATGGCGAGCCCCTGGCCCTGCTTTCCGGCGATGGACTGATCGTGCTGGCCTTCGAGACCGTCGCGCTGGCTGCCGTCGCCGACCCCCTGCGCTCGGCGAGCCTCTCCCTCGTCATCGCGCGAGCCGTGGGGATGCCGAACGGCATTGTCGCCGGGCAAGGCTGGGAAAGCGAAACGGCGCCGGACCTTTCATTCTATCAGCGCGCCAAGACCGGGTCGCTTTTCGCCGGCGCGGCCATGGCCGGAGCCGCGGCCTCCGGGCAGATGGCCGAGCCGTGGGGACGGCTTGGCTACCGGCTCGGCGAAGCCTATCAGGTCGCCGACGACATTCGCGACGTGATGTGCAGCGCCGATGAACTTGGCAAGCCGGTGGGCCAGGACGCGGCGCTCGGCCGCCCCAACGCAGTTCAAGACCTTGGCGTCCGCGGCGCGGCGAACCGGCTCCTTCAACTTGTCGAGGAGGCAGCCGAATCTGTTCCCGACTGCGCCGGCGCTGCTGCGCTCAAGTCCCAGATCCGAGCCCAGGCGAGCCGCTTTCTGCCGAAGGATGCAGCCTTGCACGCGGCGTGAGCCGTGCCGGGCGCCGGCGCATGCAACCCGGTGGCACGATCCTGTCGGACCTGGTCGATCGGCTGCGCGACTTCCGAAACCGCAAGGTGGCCGATCCGGCTTTTCGCCGGTGGGCGGCGCGCTTTCCGCTGACGCGCACCGTCGCGCGGAGGCAAGCAAAGGCGCTCTTCGACCTGACCGCCGGCTTCGTCTACTCGCAGGTGCTCCATGCCAGCGTGAAGGTAGGTCTCTTCCACGCGCTGGCGGCGGGACCGCTGGACATCGCTACGATCTCGGCGCGCATCGGTCTGCCGCTGCACTCCGCGGAAAAGCTCCTGAAGGCCGCCGCCGCGCTGGGTTTGGTCGAGGCACGCGCCGGCGACCGCTTCGCGTTGGGGGCGCTGGGCGCTGCGCTGGTCCACAACGAGGGCGTCCAGCAGGTGATCCTCCATCATGACATCCTTTACGACGACCTGCGCGATCCGCTCGCGCTGTTGGCGGGAAAGGGCGACATGCAACTCCGAAAATACTGGAGCTACTGCGGCGAGGATCGCGATCCGATCGCATTGCCTCGGGGGCATGCGGAATACACCCGATTGATGGCCGCTTCGCAGGCGATGATCACTGCCGAAGTGCTGGATGCCTACCGGTTCGACCGGTACCGGCGCTTGCTGGATGTCGGCGGCGGTGACGGCAGTTTCCTCATCGCCGCGGGCCGCGCGGCGGCCGCGCTTGAACTGTCGATGTTCGACCTGCCACCCGTCGCCGAGATCGCACGGCAACGGATTCTTGAAGCCGGCCTCGCGTCACGGGCGACAGTGCATGGCGGCAGTTTCTTCGACGAGGAACTGCCCCAGGGCGCCGACGTCGTCACGCTCAACCGCGTTCTGCACGACCACGACGATGATCGGGCGCTCGCGCTGCTTGAGGTCATCCGCAGGGCGATCGCGCCACAGGGCACCCTTCTGATCGCCGAACCGATGGCTGGAACGCGCGGCGCAGAGGCGAGCGGAGACGCTTACTTCGGTTTCTACCTCATGGCCATGGGTCAGGGGCGGCCGCGCTCCTTCGAAGAGATCCGCGGGATGCTGGAGCGGTCGGGATTCGGCGAAGTGCGCGAGATCACGACGAACGTCCCCCTGATCGCCAGGATCGCCTCCGCCCGTCCCGCAAATGCCAAGCCTGCGAACAAGGGTCGAATGACCGTAAAAACAAATTGACAATGGGATGTGTAAATAGCAATTTACAAATGTAATAAGGTCCTGGCTACCTGGATGGAGGAGGGTTCGGTGATCGCACAAGCGGTAATACTCGAAGCGCCTCTCAAGCTGGTCCTCGCGGACTTGCCGTTGAATGATCCCACGCCGGATGACGTGGTGGTGGACATCGACTGGAGCGGCATCTCCACAGGTACTGAGAAGCTGCTGTGGTCAGGCCGGATGCCGCCATTTCCCGGTCTCGGCTATCCGTTGGTGCCCGGTTACGAATCGATTGGTCGTGTGGTGGAGGCGGGTGCTTCGTCCGGCCGCAAGGCTGGTGAGCGTGTGTTCGT
>JAEUMA010000597.1 GCA_016793565.1 Rhizobiaceae bacterium | reverse complement strand
AGGTGCTGATCCGCGCCGCGGTCGCACTCAACACGGCAAGGAAGCCACGCGCCTCTGCGGTGAAGAAAGACGGTTAGAGCTTCCCGCCCTTGCTCGCCGGCTATCCGCCGACGATGCTCGCGGTCGCCTCCGCCAGCCTGTCGCACTCGGCGGTCGTGCCCACCGAGATCCGCAGCCAGTTCCGGATGCGCTCGTGGCGGAAGTGCCGTACCAGGATGCCGCGCGAGCGCAGCCCGGCGAGGATGGTCTCCGCTGGCACGTTCTCATGCGCGGCGAAGAGAAAGTTGGCGGACGATGGCAGCACGGTGAAACCCTGGTCCCGCAGGCGCCCGGCGGTCCGCTCGCGGTCGGCCATCACCAGGCCCCGCGTCTTGTCGAACCATTCCCGGTCGTTCCAGGCGGCCAGCGCTCCGGCCAGCGCGAGGCGGCCGAGCGGGTAGGAGTTGAAGCTGTCCTTCACGCGCGTCAGCCCCTCCACCAGATGCGCCTGGCCGACGGCGAAGCCGACGCGCAGTCCCGCCAGGCTGCGCGATTTGGAAAAGGTCTGGACGACGAGAAGATTGTCGTAGCGCGGCACCAGAGCCGCGGCGCTGTCGCCGCCGAAGTCGACATAGGCCTCGTCGACGATGACGACCACATCGGGGTTCTGCCTCAGGATCTGCTCGATGCGTTCGAGAGGCATGGCGATGCCGGTCGGCGCGTTGGGGTTCGCCACCACGATGCCGGCGCAAGGACCGGCATAGTCGCTGGCATCGAGGCGGAACGAGGCGTCGAGCGGCACCCGCCGGTAGCTCAACCCGTAGAGGTCGCAATAGGTCGGGTAGAAGCTGTAAGTGACGTCGGCGAACAGCACCGCACCGCCGCCGCCGAAGAAGGCGTTAAAGGCATGCGCCAGCACTTCGTCCGAACCGTTGCCGACGAAAATCTCGGAAGAGTCGAGCCGCAGCGTCGCGGCGATGGCCTGCCGCAATTGCCCGGCGACCGGATCGGGATAGAGGCGCAGATCGTCGCCGGCCGCGGCGCGGACAGCCGCCAGCGCGAGCGGCGACGGGCCATAGGGGTTCTCGTTGGTGTTGAGCTTGGCCAAGACCTGATGTTTCGGCTGCTCGCCCGGCACATAGGGTGTCAGCCTTGCAACCAGGGGGCTCCAGAACCGGCTCATGCTCTTCTCTCTGCGGCGGGGGATCGTGCGGTGTCGTGATAGCGCAGGTCATGCCTCGCCGCCACGTCTCACCGTTGCCATCGGCCTCCCCCTTGGGTAGCAAGGAGACGTGCGCGTATCCATATGAGATCGTGTGGCCGTCAGGCTGCGGGCGGAGTACGAAAACAGGCGATGAAGGGCCTCGATACGCTGACCAAGAACCAGGCTCAGGTGCTGGAGCGGCTGAAGGCCGCGTCGGCGCCGCTCAGCGCCTATGCGCTGCTCGACCAGCTGCGCGACAGCGGCTTCCGTGCACCGCTACAGGTCTACCGGGCGCTCGATACGCTGATCAAGTCGGGGTACGTGCACCGGCTGGAGAGCCTCAACGCCTTCGTCGCCTGCGCCGAGCCGCACGACCACGCGCACCGCATGACTGCATTCGCCATATGCGACATCTGCGGTCAGGCCAGCGAATTTTCGGATGCGGAGGTCGGCGAGCCTCTGGAAGACTGGCTGCACCAGACCGGCTTCTCGGCCAAGAAGGCGGTCATCGAGTTTCGCGGCACCTGCGCGAAGTGCGCAGCCGCGCAATAGCGCATCCGGACCTGTCGCCGGCAGCCGATACCCGGCCGTGCCAGTCGGTTTTCAGTGCGCCTCTTCCCAGTTCTGTGCCGCGCGTGCGTCCACCTTGAGCGGCACACGCATGGAGAGCGCCGGCATGGCGGCGTTCTCCATCACCGCGCGGATGACCGGCATGGCGGCTTCCGCCTCGGACTCCGGCGCCTCGAACACCAGCTCGTCATGCACCTGCAGCAGCATGCGGGTATCGCGCAGTTCGGCCTTCTCCACCGCGTCGTCCATCCGCACCATGGCCCGGCGGATGATGTCCGCCGCCGAGCCCTGGATCGGCGCGTTGATGGCGGCCCGCTCGTTGAACGCCCGCACGGAAGGATTGGAGGCCCGGATCTCAGGATAGTGCGCGCGGCGGCCGAAGATCGTCTCCACATAGCCGTTCTCGCGGGCGAAGGTTTTGGTCGCCTCCATGTAGTCGCGGATGCCGGGAAACCGCTCGAAATAGCGCTTGATGTAGTCCGCCGCCTCCTCGCGCGGGATGGAAAGCTGATTGGCCAGGCCGAAGGCCGAGATGCCGTAGATGATGCCGAAATTAATCGCCTTGGCACGGCGGCGCACTTCCGCCGGCATGCCGGCCACCGGCACCGAGAACATTTCCGAAGCCGTCATGGCGTGAATATCGACGCCGTCCTCGAAAGCCTGCCGCAGCTGCGGAATCTCCGCCACATGGGCGAGCACGCGCAGCTCGATCTGGCTGTAGTCGGCCGAGATCAGCCGGTTGCCCTTGGCGGCGATGAAGGCGGTGCGGATCTTGCGTCCCTCGGCCGTGCGCACCGGAATGTTCTGCAGGTTCGGCTCCGACGACGACAGCCGGCCGGTGGTCGTGGCGGCCAGCGCGTAGGAGGTGTGCACGCGGTTGGTCTGCGGGTGCACATAGCCGGGCAGCGCATCCGTATAGGTCGACTTCAGCTTGGTCATCTGGCGCCAGTCGACGATCTTGCGCGGTAGTTCGTGCCCCTCGGCGGCGAGTTCCTCCAGCACCTGCGCGGTGGTCGACCACTGGCCCGTCTTGGTCTTCGAGCCGCCCGGCAGGCCCATGCGGCCGAACAGGATGTCGCCGAGCTGCTTCGGCGAGCCGATGGTGAATTTTTCCCCGGCGAGCTGGTAGATCTCGTCCTCCAGCCGTGCTGCGCCCTGCGCCAGTTCGCCCGACAGCCGCGACAGGATCTGGCGGTCGACGGCGATCCCGCGCTGCTCCATGCGCGCCAGCACCGGCACCAGCGGTCGCTCCAGCCGCTCATAGACGGAGACGAGGCCCTTGGCGGCGAGCCGCGGCTTCAGCACGTGCCAGAGCCGCAGGGTCAGGTCTGCCTCCTCCGCCGCGAAGGCGGTTGCGCGCTCGATCGCCAGCAGGTCGAAGCTCACCGCGTTCCTGCCGCTGCCGGTCAGTTCCTTGTAGGGCATCGGCGCGTGGCCGAGCCACTTCTCCGACAGCGATATGAGGTCGTGCCCGCCCTGAGTGCCACCGTCGAGCACGTAGGAGATCAGCATGACGTCGTCCTGCGGCGCAAGCTCTATGCCGTGCCGGCTGAGCGCGACCAGATCGGCCTTGCCGTCATGGGCGATCTTGAGCACCGCCGGGTTCTCCAGCACCGGCTTGAGAAGCGCCAGCGCCTCGCGCACGGGCACCTGGGCCTCCAGCGCGCCGCCGCCCAACAGGTCGTCGGCGCCGGTACGGTGGGCGAGCGGCACATAGGCCGCGCGGCCGGCAGCCGTCGCAAGCGCGATGCCGTGCAGTTCCGACAGCATCGGGTCGGGCGAACTCCGTTGCGCACGCAAGGCGAGGACGCCTGCCTCCGCCGCGTCGCGTAGCCAGGCGGCAAGCGTCGCGGAATCGCGGATGGACTGGTAGGCGGCGGCGTCGAATTTTGCCGAGGCGGCTGCCGCCGCCCGCGCGGCCGCGAGATCGGCGGGCGTGGCTAGGGGATTGCCCTTTGCGCCGGCGCCGGCCGGCGAAACGGCCGGTGTCGCGGCGCCCTCGAGCGCCTCGTCCGGAACGGCAAGGTCGATCGGAGTAGCCCCCGCGCCCATATCCGGGCCATGCGCGTCAGCCCCCCACTGCACCACAACCGGTGTGGGCTCCACCTCCGCAGGATCGGCGCCGCTCGCCTCGGCCACGCGGCGCACCAGGCTGGTGAACTCCATCGTCTTCAGGAAGCCGATCAGCTTCGGGCCGTTCGCCGGCTCCAGGACGAAGTCGGCGAGGCCTTCCGGTGCGGGAACGTCGTTCTTCAGCCGCACCAACTCGCGCGAGACGCGTGCATTCTCCGTGTTGGCGATGATCGTTTCGCGCCGCTTCTCCTGCTTGATCTCGCCCGCGCGCGCCAGCAGCGTGTCTAGGTCACCGAACTGCTCCAGAAGCTGCGCCGCCGTCTTCGGCCCGATGCCGGGCACGCCGGGAACGTTGTCGACGGAGTCGCCGGTCAGCGCCTGCAGGTCGATCATCTTCTCAGGCGGCACGCCCCATTTCTCGATCACCTCGGGGATGCCGATGCGCCGGTCCTTCATGGGGTCGTACATGGAGACCGTGGCGCCGACGAGCTGCATCAGATCCTTGTCGGAGGATATGATGGTGGTATCGCCCCCCGCCTCGCAGGCCAACCGCGCATAGGTGGCGATGAGATCGTCCGCCTCGAAGCCCTCCATTTCCACGCAGGGCAGGCCGAAGGCCCGCGTCGCCTGGCGGATGAGCCCGAACTGCGGCACCAGATCCTCGGGCGGAGCCGAGCGGTTGGCCTTGTACTGCGGATAGAGTTCGTTGCGGAAGGTCTTCGAGGAATAGTCGAAAATGACCGCGAAATGGGTCGGCACCACTCCGACATCGGTGTCGCGCGCGTCGCGCATCAGCTTCCAGACCATGTTGCAGAAGCCGAGCACGGCGTTGGTCGGCAGGCCGTCGGACTTGCGGTTGAGCGGCGGCAGCGCGTGATAGGCGCGGAAGATGTAGCCGGACCCGTCGACGAGGAAGAGGTGGTCGCCCTTTTTCATGGCGGCTAGGGGTACAGCGCGGCCTCCCGGCTGTCCATTGGAAAGCCCCCAGCGCCGGCATTCTCATGACAGCGCGCGACGCTCCCGGGCCGCTCACGACTTGGTTACAAACTTGTAATATTCGTGCCCTTGAATCGCCACGTTCCCCAACACAAATAGCGGTCATCGGCATTACACGCCGAGTCCGGCAAAAGGCCCGTCCCCCGCCTGACCCGGGCAAAGATGCGGCAGCCTCATCCCCCCCTCTCCGGGCTGTCGCACCATTAAAGCAAAGGCCGCCGTGGTACCCCCCTCCACCACGGCGGCTCTTTTTTGTCCGGGTGTTGTTCGACGCGGCGAAGCGCGGCCTTTTCGTTTGATGCCCGGGCCATTACGGTGGCGCCGCCAAAAGAAGGACGCCACCGCCTGATGCCTGCCCTCTCCCCCGTTCTCGCTCACATCGACGCCCAGCTGGACACCAGCTTGCAGCGGCTCTTCGAACTCCTGCGCATTCGCTCCATTTCGACCGACCCCGCCTATGCCGGCGATTGCCGCAAGGCGGCGGAATGGCTGGCCGCCGACCTCGGTTCGATCGGCTTCGACGCCACCGTGCGCGCCACGCCGGGCCATCCCATGGTGGTGGCGCATCATGCCGGCCCCGCCGCCGATGCCCCGCACGTGCTGATTTACGGCCATTACGACGTGCAGCCGGTCGATCCGATCGAGCTGTGGACCAACGATCCGTTCGACCCGGCGCTGCGCGAGGATCGGGAGGGCCGCAAGGTCATCACCGGCCGCGGTTCCTCCGACGACAAGGGCCAGCTGATGCTGTTCGTCGAGGCCTGCCGCGCCTTCAAAGCCGTGCACGGGGCGCTGCCCTGCCGCATCACCATGCTGTTCGAGGGCGAGGAGGAATCGGGCTCGCCATCGCTGAAGCCCTTCCTCGACGCCAACGCGGCCGAATTGCGGGCGGATTTCGCGCTCGTCTGCGACAGCGACATGTGGGACCGCGAGACGCCTTCGATCTGCACGTCCCTGCGTGGGCTGGTCGGCGAGGAGGTCAGGATCCGGGCCGCCGACCGCGACCTGCATTCCGGCATGTACGGCAGCGCCGCCGCCAATCCTGTCCGCATCCTCGCCCGCATCCTCGCCGCCGTTCACGACGATAGCGGCCGCGTCACCATTCCGGGCTTCTACGACGGGGTGGAGGAGACGCCCTCGCAGGTCCTGCAGGCCTGGCAGACGCTCGGCCAGACGGCGGAGAGCTTCCTCGGCCCGATCGGCCTGTCGGTGCCGGCCGGAGAGGCGGGGCGCTCCGTGCTGGAGATGGTGTGGGCACGCCCGACCGCCGAGTTCAACGGCATCATCGGCGGTTATACCGGCGCCGGCTTCAAGACCGTGATCGCGTCCGAGGCGTCGGCCAAGGTTTCCTTCCGCCTCGTCCACCAGCAGGATCCGGCCGCCATCCGCGAGGCCTTCCGGGCCTTCGTGCGCGAACGCATCCCGGCCGACTGCTCGGTGGAGTTTCACCCGCATGGCGGCTCGCCGGCGATTCAGCTCTCCTACGATTCGCCCTTCATCTCGCAGGCGCAGGACGCCCTGAGCGAGGAATGGGGCAAGCGCGCCGTGCTGGTGGGCAGCGGCGGCTCCATCCCGATCGTCGGCGACTTCCAGAAGCTGCTCGGAATGGAATCCCTGCTGGTCGGCTTCGCGCTGTCGGACGACCGGATTCATTCGCCGAACGAGAAATATGACCTCAACTCGTTCCACAAGGGCCAGCGCTCCTGGGCGCGCATCCTGCACGCCCTGGCCGGGAGGGCCTGACGCCATGACGATTCGTTTCCACCGGCACGACCTGCCCGACCTCTCGCACTATCGCGGCGGCGCGGTGGCGATCGATACCGAGACGCTGGGGCTGGAGCCGCATCGCGACCGCCTTTGCGTCGTCCAGCTTTCACCCGGCGACGGGACTGCGGACATCGTCCAGATCGCGCCCGGCCAGCGGGAAGCGCCCAACATCGCAGGGCTTCTGGCCGATACTGCCGTCACCAAGCTCTTCCACTACGGACGCTTCGACATCGCGGTGCTGTTCCACGCGTTCGGCGTAATGGCCGAGCCGGTCTTCTGCACCAAGATCGCCTCGCGGCTCTTCCGCACCTATACCGACCGGCACGGGCTGAAGGACATCTGCTCCGAACTGCTCGGGGTCACGCTCTCCAAGGTTCAGCAGTCGTCGGACTGGGGCGCCGACACTTTGTCGCCCGAACAGCTCGAATATGCCGCTTCCGACGTGCTCTATTTGCACAGGCTGCGCGACG
>JAEUMA010000575.1 GCA_016793565.1 Rhizobiaceae bacterium | reverse complement strand
CTGCCGGGTCTCCGGCCTGATCAGGTCCATCACGCAGACGATCGCGCCGGGCCGGCCCAGACGCTTCGCCTCGTTCCACAGCACCATCGGGTCCGGCAAATGATGGAGAAGGTCCTTCGACAGCACCGCATCGAAACCGTGCTCGGGCAGGTCCAGTCCCGGAATGTAGCCCTGCATGGCCGTGATGCGGTCCTCATGCCCGGCCTTGCGCACCGCCTGCGTCGCCAGTTCGATCATCGCCGCCGATCCGTCGACCGCGGTGATGCGGACGCCAGGGCTTGCCGCGGCCAGCCTCAGCATGACGTCGCCGGGGCCGCAACCGATGTCGACGACCTCGCGCAGCAGCCTTCCCTTGTCCGAGACGAGATGGTCCACGAACGACTGGTTGGAGCGCGCGAAATCCGCATTCGCATAGGCGAGCGCCTGTTCGGCATCCGCCATGATCTCCGGCTCGAGAATGCGCTGCATGTTCTGACCTCCCGGCGAGAGGTCAAGGCATATCACAGGGGTGCTCCGGCCTCCAGCCGATCGGCCCGCCGCCGTCACGAGAGCCGCACATCTTCACGACTCCTACCCTCTGTTTCGCTCACAACCGCCGTCTTGCTCTGGTTGGCCGAGTTGCCCTCGCTGTCCCCCACCCACCCCGTTCACCCTCTCCAGTAAAGTGATCACCCTCCGGCCTGAATCCGCTTGCCCGGCGTGCCAAAATGGGCAAACAGTCAGGCGGGCGCGGGAGAGCGCCCGGTGAGGATGGCGGCGGAGCGGGCGTCGCCCAAAAGGCATTCGTCGGCGTTCTGGGTCGCATGGAAAAGTCGCCCGAGACAAGAAGGCCCAAGGCGCCGCGCGCGACCGTGTTCCTGGCGCTCGACGCATGGATCGATTCCAGCCTCTACGAGGCCGGCTTCAAGGCCGGGCAGGCGTGGGAATCCATCACCATCTTCTTCCGCCGCTTCCGCGTGCACGGCTTCAAGCGCGGCGTCTTCGAGGTTCTGAGCGAAGGTTTTACCATGGGCGCGGCCGGCTCGGTGGTGCTGCTCGCGCTCGCCATGCCGGCCTTCGAGGAGACCGCAGGTGACTGGCGCACCCAGGACGATTTCGCCGTCACCTTCCTCGACCGCTACGGCAACGAGATCGGCCGGCGCGGCATCATCCAGCGCGACGCCGTGCCGATCGACGAGATGCCCGACCACGTCATCAAGGCCGTTCTCGCCACCGAGGACCGCCGTTTCTTCGAGCATTACGGCATCGACATCGCCGGCCTCGCGCGCGCCATGACCGAGAACGTGCGCGCCAACTCCGTCGTGCAGGGCGGCTCCTCCATCACCCAGCAGCTGGCGAAGAACCTCTTCCTGTCCAACGAGCGCACCGTCGAGCGAAAGGTCAAGGAAGCCTTTCTGGCCATCTGGCTGGAAACGAACCTCTCCAAGAAGGAGATCCTGCAGCTCTATCTCGACCGCGCCTATATGGGCGGCGGCACTTTCGGCATCGCGGCCGCCGCCGATTTCTATTTCGGCAAGCCGGTCAAGGACCTCAACCTCGCCGAGGCGGCGATGCTGGCCGGCCTGTTCAAGGCGCCCGCGAAATATGCGCCGCACGTCAATCTGCCGGCGGCGCGCGCCCGCGCCAACCAGGTGCTGACCAACCTGGTCGATGCCGGCTTCATGACCGAGGGCCAGGTGCTGTCGGCGCGGCTCGCGCCGGCCGACATCGTCGACCGCGGCAAGCAGAAGGCGCCCGACTATTTCCTCGACTGGGCTTTTGACGAGGCCAAGCGCATCGCCGGTCCGATCGGCATCCGCTCGATGGTGGCCAAGACCACTTTCGACCCCAACCTCGAACAGGCGGCGGAAGAGTCGCTCGAATACCATCTGCGCCAGTACGGCAAGGAATACGGCGTCAGCGAAGGCGCCATCGTCATGATCGAGACAAATGGCGCGGTGCGCGCCATCGTCGGCGGACGCGACTACGGCGCCAGCCAGTTCAACCGCGCCACCAAGGCGCTGCGGCAGACCGGCTCGTCGTTCAAGCCCTATGTCTACGCGGCGGCGATGGAGGCCGGCTTCACGCCGAAATCCGTCGTTTCCGACGGTCCGATCAACTGGGGCGGCTGGTCGCCCAAGAATTACGGGCGCAGCTTTTCCGGCCGCGTCACCCTCACCGACGCGCTGGTGCGCTCCATCAACACCGTGCCGGTGCGGCTCGCCAAGGACCATCTGTCGATCACGCCGATCGTGGCGCTGGCGCATGCCATGGGCGTGGAATCGGAGATCGAGCCGTTCAAGACGTCCGTGCTCGGCACGTCGGGCATGACCGTGATGGACCAGGCGACCGGCTACAGCGTGTTCGCGGAGAACGGCATGGCCGGCATGCGCTTTGGCATCAGCCAGTTGCTCACCCATGGCGGCGAGGTTGCGTGGGACCACGATCGCGACGCCGCACCGCCGCACCGCGTGCTGTCCGAGCAGGCGGTCGCCTCCATGAACACCATGCTGGTGCAGGTGCCCGAGCGCGGCACGGCGCGGCGCGCGGCGCTGCCCGGCATCCGCTCCGGCGGCAAGACGGGTACGACGCAGTCCTACCGCGACGCCTGGTATGTCGGCTTCACCGGCAATTACACGGCGGCCGTCTGGCTCGGCAACGACGATTTCACGGCCACGCGCAACATGACCGGCGGCTCCCTCCCTGCGATGGTGTGGCAGCGGCTGATGGCCTATGCGCATCAGAACATCGACCTGAAACCGATACCAGGCATAGACAACCCGTTCGTCGATGCCGAGGTGGCCGCCAAGGCTGTCGAGGCGGAGAAGAAGCGCGAGGCCGAGGCGGAGGCCGCCGCCGCGGCGGCCCGGCCGCCGACCCTGTCCTCCGCGACGACCCGTTACCTACGCGACCTGTCCGGCCTCCTGCGCTCGGCGCCCACCGTCACCGGACCGGCCGAACCGGAGACGCTCTCCTCCTTGTGACGCTCCTCGCGGGCTGGCCCGTCGCCCCGCCAGTCGGTAAGCTCATTGCGATGCCCGCCTCGACCGGATTCCCGCACCGATGATCAGGACTGCCCTTTTGACGCTGGTGAC
>JAEUMA010000536.1 GCA_016793565.1 Rhizobiaceae bacterium | reverse complement strand
CGGCATCTCCAAGGCGCTGACCTATTACGAGCCCGGCCTGCGCGGCGTGCTCAAGAAGGGCGGCTTCCTCACGCGAGACAGCCGTACCGTCGAGCGCAAGAAGTATGGCCGGGCCAAGGCTCGCCGCTCCTTCCAGTTCTCGAAGCGCTGAGCGCTTCTACACATGTCGTTTCAAGGCCGCCTCCGGGCGGCCTTTTCGTTTGCGAAAACAGTTGGCGGGCTTGACTGGCCGCGCGCGGCAGAGCATCGGGCGACTGTTCGATGCAACCGACAGGAGGCGACCATGTCACGCAATCGCGATTTCGCCGACCAGCCCAGCTTTCGAGACGACAGCCAAGCGTCGTAAGGGCTATCCGTCAGAGACTCAGGTCAAGCGCGGCCTGCGCTATGTTCATGGCGACAAGGAACTGATCGAGAAGCTCGGGCGCAACGATCCCTGCCCTTGCGGCTCCGGACGCAGATTTCAAACGGTGCTGCCTGTCTGGGGGCCGCTTTCGATGGCGGTGAGCGCAATGACTATTGGCGTGATTGAGAGCAACTCCCGCAAGTTGCCCTAATTGCTCGCAGCCAGTGTCGTTGTCGGCTGGATTTCGGCGTACGGCCTGCGAAAGCCGTTCGCTGCAAGCCAGTCGACAGCGATCTTCGGCTCGTCCGTCTGGATGATGGTCGCGCCACGATCCACCCAGAAGCCGTAGGCCTCGCCCGGCAGCGCAGCAACCGTCGCAAGCTGGTCGCCCCGTCCGCCGGAAAGCATGCCGGCCGGTTTGTTGACGATGGCGTAGGTGTTGACCCACAGGTGCCAGTTGCCACGCGCCGCAACCGCCCTCGCCCGCGCGCTGAACAGCGGGCCGCCATCGGCCGTCATCGGCTCGTCGGCGCCGTGCCAGGCGATCAGTTCCACCGCAGCCGCGCTCACGGCGCTGGTCGCGGTTTCCACGAAGGCCGGATCGCGCACCGCATCGTCCGCGATGATCGGCATGAACAGCACGCCAGGCCCGGCTTTCGCCATCAGCGCCTTGGCCGCCGCCACGCGCTCCATGTTCCAGAGATTGGCCTTGATGACCAGCTGGTCGGCCATTCCCATCTCGCGCGCCAACGCCGTGATGCCTGCCAGCGCGCCCAGATCGAGCTTGTTGTCGATGTTGACGAAGATGCGGTCGCGGGTGACTGCCAGGACCTCGCGCAAGGTGGGGATCGGCTCGCCGCTCACCGCGCCCGTGCCTTCGATGAGAAGACGGCAGCCCTTCAGCTCGGCCAAGGTTCGCAGGCTGAGCTCGCCTTTGCAGGTGGAGCTTCGGTCGAGCCAGGAATCGTGGAAGACGACGAATTCGCCGTCCTTCGAAGCCTGGATGTCGAGTTCCACCATCTCGACGCCGAGTTCGATCATGGCGCGCACCGCGGCCAGCGAATTTTCCGGGTAGAGGCTGCGTCCCTGGGCGACGCCCCCGCCGCGATGAGCCACCACCATGACGTGGTCGCGCCATTGATTGGCGTTTTCCAGCCGAGCGCGAATCTCGGCGAGCCGGGTCTGGTCCGCTTGCGCGCGATCGACTGGCGCAACGCCGACGGCAAGCAGAAGTGCAAGGGCGCCCAGAGACGTGCGCATGAGAATCGGCTTCCCGCTATCGTCGATACGGGAGCGGTAGAGACCGCCGATGACAGCACCATGAGGCTTGCATGACAGGTCGATGAACTTGCCGTGCTACAAATTTAGGGGTCGCAATTGCCGTCGGAATGCCCAATAAAGGCCGCGCTCGAAACGAGGGGTGCGTGCCAATGCCATCATCGTCGATCGACCACGCCTTCACCGCGCGTTCCAATCTCGGGCGCGCCGGCGACCCTACCTATGCGGGCGCGCTTTCCTTCATGCGCCGCCGCTTCACCAAGGACACCAAGGGTGCCGACGCGGTCGTCTGGGGCATCCCGTTCGACGCGGCCGTCACCAACCGCCCCGGCGCGCGCTTCGGCCCGCAGGCCATCCGCCGCGCCTCGGCGATCTTCGACAACGATCCGCAGTACCCGTTCCACCGCGATCTGTTCGCGGAACTGGCTGTGATCGACTACGGCGACTGCCTGCTTGACAACGGCAATCACCAGAAGACGCCCGCCACCATTGAACGCTCGGCTGCCAAGATCCTCAAGTCAGGCGCCTTCCTGCTGACGCTGGGCGGCGACCATTTCGTCACCTGGCCGCTGCTCAAGGCACACGCTGCCATACACGGGCCGCTGGCGCTGGTGCAGTTCGACGCACATCAGGACACTTGGGACGACGACGGCAAGCGTATCGACCACGGCTCCTTCGTGGCGCGCGCCGTGCGGGAGGGCGTTATCGACCCTGATCACTCTATCCAGATCGGCATCCGCACCCACGCACCGGACGATTTCGGCATCAGGATCCTCTACGGCCACGAAGTCGAGGAGATGCGCGCGGCCGACATCGCCTACGCCATCACCGAACGCACCGACGGGCGCAAGAGCTACGTCACCTTCGACATCGACTGCCTCGACCCCGCTTTTGCACCCGGTACCGGAACCCCGGTGGCCGGCGGTCCGTCCTCGGCCAAGATCTTCTCGGCCCTGCGGCAGCTGACGAAGGTGGATATGGTGGGCGCCGATGTGGTGGAGGTTGCGCCGGCCTATGATCATGCCGATATCACGGCGATCGCAGGCTCGACCGTTGCGCAGATCTATCTCGGCCTGCTGGCCGAGAAGAAGGCAAGAGAGAGCAGCTAAGGGCGTCGCTGCCCGACGGCTTCCAGGAAAGTCCCGAGGACCACGGAAATGAAACCGAAGATCTTCATCGACGGCGAGCACGGCACGACCGGCCTGCAGATTCGCGCGATGCTGGCCGACCGCGCCGACCTCGAGGTCATTTCCATCCCGGCGGAGCATCGCAAGGACCAGGCCGCGCGCAAGGACTTTCTCAACCGGGCCGACCTGGCGGTGCTCTGTCTACCGGACGACGCCGCGAAGGAAAGCGTTTCGCTGATCGAGAACGGTACCACGCGGGTGGTCGATGCTTCGACCGCGCATCGCGTGGCGGATGGCTGGGCCTACGGGTTTCCCGAAATGGATGCAGCGCAGTCCGCCGCCATTGCGGCGTCGAAGCGCGTAGCCAATCCCGGCTGCTGGCCGCAGGGGCCAATCGCCACCCTTCGCCCGCTGGTCGCCGCCGGCCTGCTGCCTTCCGACTATCCAGTCACCGTCAACGGTATCAGCGGCTACAGCGGCGGCGGACGGCAGATGATCGAGGACTATGTCGGCAAAGGCGAGGACGCGCCGGAGTTTCTGCCCTACGGGCTGTCGCTGAAACACAAGCACGTGCCGGAGCTGCGCACATACGCCAGGCTTTCGCGCGACCCGCTGATGCAGCCGGCCGTCGGCAATTTCGCGCAGGGCATGATCACCGTGGTGCCGCTGCAGCTAGGCCAGTTGCCTCGAGTCCCCAAGGCGGCGGAGCTGCATGCGGCCATCGCCGACCACTACGCAGGACTCAAGGGCAGCTTTGTCGAGGTCGCCCCCCTCCATGAGATCGAGCGTTCGCCGGAGATCGAGCCTGAGCATTACAACGGCACCAACCGCATGAAGGTCTACGTGCTCGCCAACGACGCGCGTGCGCAGGCGCTTCTGCTGGCCGTCTACGACAATCTCGGCAAGGGCGCTTCCGGCGCCGCGGTGCAGAATATGGATCTGATGCTCGGCACAGGCAGCTGAGCCTGCGCCGCGTCAGGGGGTCTCGGGAAGCGAGTACGGGCCTTTCGTCCCGCGCCAGTGCGCGGCGGTGAAGCCCAGCAGCACGATCGCCACCGCGTGGTGCGTCAGCGCCGCGTCGAACGGCACCTGCCACAGCAGCGTCACAATGCCGATGGCCGCTTGCAGCAGGGCGATGTGGAAGAGCACCAAGGCGCGGCGGGCATGCGTAGTCCCGCGCTCCGCCCGCCGGGTCGCGATCATGTGCCAGAGCATCGTCGCCAGCACGGTATACGCGCCCAGCCTGTGGACGAACTGCACGGTCTTCGGGTTCTCGAAAAAATTGCGCCAGGCAGGGTCGATCGAAAATAGGTCGCCCGGCACGAGCGAGCCGTCCATCAGCGGCCATGTGTTGTAGGAAAGCCCGGCATCCAGGCCGGCCACCAGACCGCCCAGATAGATCTGCGCCAGCACCAGAACGACCAGCCATCCGGCAAAGCGCTGCACGCTGGATGCAGCG
>JAEUMA010000524.1 GCA_016793565.1 Rhizobiaceae bacterium | reverse complement strand
AGGCCGCTACCCGGTTGACGGTCAGAGAAGTCTTATTTGCTCCGGCACGAATGCGTCGCCCTTGCCGCGCTCGATCAGCTTCTGCAGCGTCGCGAGCACGCCGTCGGCAACCGAGACGGGGGCGTTCAGATCGCCAGCCATGGCGCGGTAGTAGGAAAGATCCTTGGCCGCGTTGGCGATGGTAAAGCGCAGTTGCCCGCTGTCTCCCGACACGATCGACGGCCGAAGCCGCTCCAGAGCCACGCCGCCGCCGCCGCCCTTGGCCAGACAATCCACCAGCGCGTCCATCGAAACGCCGCCGCGCATCGCGCAGGCCACCGCTTCGGCGATCAGGGTGATCGAACCCAGCGAGACATAGTTGTGCAGCAGCTTGAGCTGGTGTCCGGTTCCGACGCCGCCCGCCTCGAAAATGCTCTCCGCGAAGGCGGACAGCAGCGGCTTCACGCTCTCCACGATCCGCGGATCGCCGCCCACCAGCAGATTGAGCCGACCTTCCTCGGCTTCCTTGGGTGTGCGCGTCATCGCCGCATCGACGAAATGCGCGCCCGTCTCCGCCACTTTCCGCGCCAGCACGACGGTCGATGCGGGGTTGGCGGTCGAGCAGTCGATGATGACCATGTCCGGGCGCAGCGTGCCTAGGAGACCGCTGTTGACGATAATTTCCTCGACCTGGGCCGATCCGGTCACGCAAAGTACGATGATGTCACGCTGTGCCGCCAGCTCGACGATGGTGTCGTAGGCGACCGCGCCGAGCTCGTCCAAATCTCCGGTGGGTTGGTTGCCGGGGTGGCGCAGATAGCCGAGAGGCCAGCCCTTGAGGGCGATGTTCTTCGCAACGCCGTGGCCCATCAGGCCGACGCCGATAATTCCGACCCGCTGCTTCATCGGTCCGCCTTCTCTTCCTTCAACCCCACCTGCGACTGGTTCCAAGCGCGCTCCGTGCCGGCCTCAGGCGATCGGTCGGCGAAGATGCCAGTTCGTCGCCTGTTGGAAGGCATGGCCCGCGGCGATGAGGATGTCTTCCGACAGATGCTTGCCGACGAGCTGCAGCGAGATCGGGAGTCCGTTTCGCGAAAAGCCGGCCGGGAGGACGATCGTCGGATTGCCCGAAAGGTCGAAAGGCGCCGTGTATCGGATCATCTGCAGCAGAACGTCGTCGTCGGCCCCGAACGCCTCCAGTTCCGCCAGCGTCGGCGTCGGTGTCGTCATCGTCGGAATGAGCATCAGGTCGACGTCCTCGAAGGCGGCGGCGAGCCTGCCCGAAAATTCGAGCCGGTTCACCCAGGCCTTCGCGACAGCTTCGCCGCTGACCTTCAGCCCGTGTTCGATAAGGCCGGCCATGCCCGCATGGTAGTCCGCCGCCCTCGACGGATAGGTCTTCTCATGCACCTTCGCGGTTTCCGCGCCGCATATGTCGAACCACCCCTTGAGCGCTTCGTAGGGCGACGGAAAGGACAATGGCCTGATCCGGGCTCCGAGCGAGGCAAGCACGTGGCGCGCAGCTTCCACCGCAGCGACGACCTCGGGATCGGTCCGTGTCGAGACGTAGCTCTCGTCGTAGCCGATGCGAAGGCCGCTGACCCCCCGCATGGTGGCCGACACATAGTCCGGCACCGCTGCGCGAAGCGCCGTCGGGTCATTGTCGTCCGGACCGGCAATCGCACGCAGGATGAAGGATGCATCCAGCGCGCTGCGCGCGAAGGGGCCGATATGGTCGAGCGAATGCGATAGCGTGAAACATCCATGGCGGCTCACCCGTCCCCATGTGGGCTTGACGGCGGTCAGGCTGTTGCAGGCGGAAGGAAAGCGGATCGAGCCGCCGGTGTCGGTGGAGAGCGCTCCGAAAGCCATGCCTGTGGTCGTCGCGACGCCGGAGCCGTTCGAGGACGTGCCGGCCCAATACTCCGCATTCCAAGGATTGATCGGCGTGGGAAAAACCGGATGGTTGTTCGTGTAGGCGCCTTCGGTCAGCGAGAGCTTTCCCAGAATGATCGCTCCGGCGGCGTAGAGCCTGGCTATCACTGTAGCGTCGTAGTCCGGCACGAAGTCGCGGTAGATGCTCATTCCGGCCGATGTCGGCGCGTCTTTCGTGTAGAGCAGATCCTTGACCGCGAGAGGGACGCCATGAAGCGGCCCGCGCCGGAGACCGCCGCTGAGCTCCTGTTCCGCGATTCTTGCGCGGGCGAGCGCCTGATCAGCCATGACAGTGATGTAGGAGTGATAGGTCCCGTCAAGCGTGTCGATACGGTCCAGCATCGACCTGACCACCTCGACGGGCGAGATTGCTCCAGCCTGCAGCTGTTCCGACAGCTTCGCTATCGACCAATAGTGAAGTTCCGACACGTCCTGACTCCCTCGCGGCTCGAAACGAAACAGATCTGCGATCTGCAGCGCAGTGAAACTTCGGATAGGCGGTTCAAAAATGCAATAAAATAATTTGACAACTTTGCGACGACGGTTCTACCGTCTGGCAAGAGGCTAAGACAACGGCTGCGACAGACGGCCGGACGGACACTTCGCATGAAGCGCCCGGCAGTGCCTCCTAGTCAGGTGAACTGCTTCCAGAGAGGATTGGAGTTATGTTGAACATGCGAACTGGTTTGCGAGCCGCGGTCGCCGCACTCGCGATCCTTGCCGGCGTTTCCTATGCCTCGGCAAAGGATACGCTGACCCTGGGTCTGCCGATCGAACCGACCGGCCTCGATCCGACGATCACCGCGCCCGTGGCCATCCGAGAAGTGACGTGGGGCAATATCTACGAAGGGCTGGTCACACTCGACAAGGATGGCAAGATCAAGCCGCTCCTGGCCACCGAATGGACTATTTCCGACGACGGCCTGACCTACACCTTCAAGCTGCGGCCGAATGTCAAGTTCCACAATGGGACCCCGTTCGATTCGTCCATCGTGAAGTTCTCGCTGGACCGCGCGCGGGCGCCGGACTCGACGAATGCCCAGAAGCAGTTTTTCGAGCCGATCGAGAGCATCGAGACGCCGGATCCCCTGACTGCCGTCATCAAGCTCAAGGCGCCGACGGGCCTTTTCGTCTACCACCTCGCTTGGGGTGACGCTGTCATGGTCGACCCGGCGACCGTCGAGACCAACAAGACGGACCCTGTGGGCACTGGCCCGTTCAAGTTCAAGTCGTGGCAGCGCGGCGATCGCGTAGAGGTTGTCAAAAATCCGGACTACTGGGATGCTGGCGTTCCAAAGTTGTCCTCGGTGACGTTCCGATTCATCGGTGACGCACAGGCGCAGGCCGCGGCATTGCGTGCGGGCGACGTCGACGCATTTCCGAATTTCACCGCACCCGAAATCTACGGCGAATTCCAGAACGATTCGCGGTTTAAGACCGTAGTTGGAAAGACGCCCCGCAAGCTTGTAGCGGCGCTTAACAACTCAAAGCCTCCCTTCGACAACGTCAAGGTTCGGCAGGCGATGATGTCGGCGATCGACCGCCAGACGGTTATCGACGGCGCCTATTCCGGCTTCGGCATCCCCATCGGCAGCCACTATGCACCGACCGACCCCGGCTATATCGATCTGACGGGCGTCATCCCGTACGATCCTGAAAAAGCGAAGGCGCTGCTCGCCGAGGCGGGCTATCCCGACGGCTTCACCGTCACGATGAAGTGCCCACAGATGACCTACACGACCCGCGCCTGCGAAGTCATGCAGGCGATGCTGTCGGAAGTGGGAATCACGATGAACATCGAGGCGAGCGAGTTCCCCGCCAAGTGGATCGACGAGGTCTTCATCAAGCACGACTACGACGTGTCGATCATAGACCATGCGGAGCCGATGGATATCGACATCTATTCGCGGCCGACCTACTACTTCCTGTACAAAAATCCGGCCTTCAACGAGCTCATCGACAAGGCTGCCGTCAATGCCAGCGAGGACGAGCGCAGCAAGCTCTACGGGGAAGCTCAGAAGATTCTCGCCAACGACGTGCCCGCGGTCTACATTTTCGACCTCCCGCGTCTGAACATCTGGGCGAACAAGTTGGAAGGACTTTGGGAGAACGAGCCCATCTCCCAGGTTTATGTCCGCGACGCCTACTGGGCCGAGTGATTGATCAAGCGCGGCCCCGGCCACTACGTCGGGGCCGCTGCGTTCTACTGACCTGTTAGCGGCGGCTACGCAAAACGAAACCTGAGGTTACCCGCATGCCAGGCATCCTACTGCGCCGGCTGGGCTCGTTCGTGCTGACATTGTTCTTCGCGTCGCTTCTCGTTTTTGCCAGCATGGATCTACTGCCCGGCAATGCGGCGGCGATCCTGCTCGGAACGGCCGCGCGCGAGGACACGATAGCCGCCCTGGAACAGCAGCTCGGCCTCGATCAGCCGGCCTACATCCGTTACCTGACCTGGATCGGCGGCGCGTTCACGGGCGATCTCGGAAAGTCGGCCTCCTATGGCGTTTCGGTCGGTGGGCTGATCGCCGAGCGCCTCGCGGTGACGATGCCGCTGGCGATCATGGCGCTTATCATTGCAGTGGCCATCGGCGTGCCGATGGGCGTGATGGCGGCGGCGCGCTGGAGACAAGCTCCGGATCGGCTCGCCTCCGGCTTCGCGCAGATCGGTATAGCGGTGCCGGATTTCTGGTTCGGCCTTCTGTTCATCCTCATCTTTTCCACGACGCTTCAATGGTTTTCGGCCGGAGGCTTTCCCGGCTGGTCCGATCCGGCGGCGGGATTGAAGGCGCTGCTGCTCCCCGCGCTCGCTCTCGCACTGCCTCAGGCGGCCATTCTGACGCGGATCACCCGATCTGCGGTGCTTGACGTATCGGGCGAGGACTTCATCAGGACAGCGCAGGCGAAGGGACTGACCGAAAGCCGGATTCTCTGGCGGCATGCTGTGAGAAACGCGCTGGTACCCATCGTCACCATCATCGGACTGCAGTTCTCGTTCCTGATCGCGGGCGCGGTGCTGGTGGAGAACGTCTTCAATCTGCCGGGCATCGGCCGGCTCGCATACCAGTCCCTTTCGCAGCGGGATCTCGTCGTCATCCGCAGCGTGGCGATGTTCTTCGCGGGCCTGGTCATTCTCGTCAACTTCCTGATCGACCTCTCCTATCTTTGGCTCGATCCGAGATTGAGGGCGCGCCGGTGACCGCCGCAGCCCCCGACCGGATCCGCTACGGCTTCGGGCCGCACTTCCGGCTGTACCTCGGCGCGGCGATCACGGCCTGCGTCATCGGGCTGGCGCTGCTGTCGCTGGTCTGGACGCCGGCGCCGCCGGCCAAGATGCGCATCGCGCTGAAACTCAAGGCACCGCTGGAGGCGGGGCTCGCGGGCACGGATCAGTTCGGACGCGACATCTTCTCGCTGCTGATGGCGGGCGCTTGGAACTCGCTGTCGATCGCCGTCGTGGCGATTGTCATCGGTGTCGTGGCCGGCGTCGCGCTCGGCACCGCGGCGGCGGCCAGGCGCGGACTTGTTGAGGAGATCATCATGCGGTTCGCCGACGTGATCTTCGCGTTCCCGGCGATCGTATCGGCGATCATGATCGCGGCGCTGATGGGGTCGGGCGCTTCGACGGCGATACTCGCGATCGGCCTCTTCAACATTCCCGTCTTCATTCGCGTATCGCGCGCACTTGCGCAAAGGGTGTGGGCGAACGACTTCTGCCTTGCCGCCCAGGCCGCGGGGAAGGGCGCTTTTCGCATCACGACCGACCATGTGCTGCCCAACATCGCCGGCGGCGTGGCCATCCAGGCGACCGTGCAGGTAGGCCTCGCAATCCTGGTCGAGGCGGGGCTGAGCTTCCTCGGCCTCAGCCTCGCCCCACCCGCGCCGTCATGGGGGCGAATGCTGAGCGACGCGCAGACCTTTTTAAGTCAGGCACCGTGGATGGCGATAGCGCCGGGGGTGGCAGTCGCGGTCACCGTTCTGGGCTTCAACCTCCTGGGCGACGGGCTGCGCGACAAGTTCGATCCCAGAACTGCGGGGCGGGTATGAACCTCTCTGTCGCCCTCCAGTCGATCGTCCTTTCCCGCTGGGACGGAAATCGGCGAACGCTGGTTGAGAATATCGCCTTCGACGTCCCGCAGGGAACGACGATGGGCATCGTGGGGGAATCGGGTTCCGGCAAATCGTTGACGTCATTGGCGATCATGGGGCTTCTGCCCACGGGGATGAAGGCCTCCGGCGTTGTCGGCATGGATGGGACCAATCTCCTCGACCTCAGCGCCGAGCAGATGCGCAAGGTGCGCGGCTCCAGGATCGGCATGATCTTCCAGGAGCCGATGACGGCGTTGAACCCGGCGATGCGGATCGGCGACCAGATCGCCGAGGGACTGATCGCGCATCGCGACATCTCGCATTCGCAGGCGCGCGCCGAAGCGCTCAGGCTTCTGGATCGGGTGCATATGCCGGATGCCAAGCGCCGCATCGACAGCTTTCCACACGAGATGTCGGGCGGCCAACGCCAGCGCGTCGGCATCGCCATCGCGTTGGCGCCCGGACCGTCGCTGCTGATCGCCGACGAGCCGACGACGGCGCTGGACGTGACGGTGCAGGCCGAGGTGCTGGCGCTGCTCGGAGAACTCATCGACGACCTCAAGATGTCGCTGCTGCTGATCAGTCACGATCTCGGCGTCATCGCCAGCATCTGCGAGCGAACACTGGTCATGAAATCCGGCGCCAGCGTGGAGGCCGGCGATACGGTCCAGATCCTGCGGCGCCCGCAGCAGGCCTATACGCAACGGCTGATCGCCGCGATGCCGCGCAGGGACGATGCCGGCGAGCGTTCGGTCCCAGGGATCGCGCCAGGCGAGCCGCCGGTGCTGGAGGTCAGGCAGGTCGAGCGCGAGTACCGCTCCCTTTCGGGCCAGTTGCTGACGAAGGCCGTGGACGGCGTCAGCTTCTCGATCAGGCGCGGCACCATCTTCGGCATCGTCGGAGAGAGCGGTTGCGGTAAGTCGACACTGTCACGCATCGTCATGGGACTGGATCGCCCGACCGGCGGCAAGATCCTGTTCGACGGAGAGGATCTGTTCGCCAAGACGCCGCGTCAGATCCGGGAAGCCAGACGCGGCTTCCAGATGGTTTTCCAGGATCCGCAAGGCTCGCTCGATCCGCGCCAGCGGGTCTCGCAGATCGTCGCGGAGCCGCTGTATCTCGACCCGAACGCGCCGAAAGGCAAGGCGCGGGAGGAACTGGTCGCTGAAACCCTCCGGAGCGTCGGTCTGGCGTCCGAAGACGCGCGTAAATTTCCGCACCAGTTTTCCGGCGGCCAGAGGCAGCGCATCGCCATCGCGCGCGCGCTAATCTGCCGACCGAAACTGGTGGTCGCGGACGAGCCTGTCTCGGCGCTGGACCTTTCGGTGCAGGCGCAGGTTCTGGAACTGATCCGCGACCTGCGGGACCGCTACGGTATCGCCTTCCTGTTCATCAGCCACAGCCTGGCCGTGGTCGAGTCCATCGCCGACGACATCGGCGTCATGCACCGCGGACGTTTCGTCGAAACCGGCAAGGCGCGCGAAGTCTTCCGCAACCCGCAGGACCCCTATACCCAGAAGCTCATCGCCGCCGAGCCGCGCATAGACCAGCCTCGGCGTTACGGTCTGGTCGGCGGCGCGGCTTCCGGCGCGGAAGTGGTCCAATAAGTCAAGGGAAACAGTATGCACACGACAGTCGACGGCGAGCCCACGGACCAGTTCATGCGCCGGCATCTGGCCGGGGACTTCCTTCTTTGGTCCCCCAACATCCAGGCGGAAGGGTTTCTGAACTGGGATCGCATCTGGGCGTCGCGGACGATCCGTAGAGGCACTCCCAAGCCGCTGCCGGTTGCGGCCAGGCAACTCGACATCTCCTTCCAGCGCGACGGGCAGACCTATACGGTCGACGACGTCATGCGCTTGGAGTTCGTTTCCGGCCTGCTGATCGTCAAGGACGGGGAGATCAATCTCGAGCGCTACGCCATGGGTCTCAACCCCGAGCGGTGTTGGCAGTCCTCCTCGATGGTGAAGTCGCTGGCGGCGATCCTGATCGGCGCGGCGATCCAGGACGGCGCCATCAGGAGCGTCGACCAGCCCATCACCGACTACATGCCGGAGTTCAAGGATACGTCCTACGAAGGCGTGACGATCCGCGACCTCCTGCATATGGCTTCAGGCGTCGAATGGGTCGAGAACACCGACGACCTCAAGACGGACGTGGCCGAACACTACATCAAGGTCATCGCCGCCCGGAAAAAGGACTACATTCTGAACTACCTGAGGACGCGGCCGCGGGCCAATCCTCGCGGGACGCAGTTCTATTACAACACCGGCGACACCTTCATCCTCAGCCACATCCTGAGCCGCGCGACCGGCAAGACCGTCGCCGACTATTGCTCAGAGAAGCTCTGGAAGCCGATGGGCTTCGAGCAGGACGGCTTCTTCATCCTCGACTCCGACGACGGCCACGAAGTTGTCGGCAGTTGCTGTGGCGCATCCCTGCGCGACTACGCCCGCTGGGGCCTGTTCATGCTCGCCGACGGAGTGATCGACGGCAAGCGGATCGTGCCGGAAGGATGGGTCAAGGACTGTACCAGCCCGACCGCGCCCAACTTCGCCTTCGACTTCGGCGGCGAGCGTGGGATCGCCGGGGGCGCCGACAGCGCCTACCAGGGCTACGGATACCTCTGGTGGGTGCGGCCGGGCGGCGACTACCAGGCGCTGGGTAGCTACGGGCAGTGGATCTATGTCAGCCCGGCGAACAACACCGTCGCCGTCATCCTGGGCGCTGTGCCGCGCCACGTCTACATGACCCGCGAAGAGGTCGCGCTGCACGCCAACTCGTCGCATTGCGGCTCCGACCTGCGCCTCGATTTCATCAAGGCGGCGATGAGCGCGCTGTCCTGATCGCGCGGGCCGCCGAACGCCAGACAAGAGAATCCAGGGAAATGCCGATGAACGTCCACGCACCATCCGCGGCCCAGCGCGGCCCTTTGGAAGGCGATCAGCATCGCCGGATGTTCATTGGAGGCGCGTGGGTCGACGCGCTTTCCGGACAGACGCTGGAGAGCCGAAATCCGGCGACTGGCGAGCTGCTAGCGACGGTGCCCGCGGCCGGCGCCGCCGACATCGACCGCGCCGTCGCGGCTGCGCGATCGGCTTTCGAGGGTCCGTGGAGCCGGTTGAAGCCATATGAGCGGCAGGTCCTCCTGCTGAGGATCGCCGATCTCTTCGAGGCGCATTGGGACAGGATCAGCCTCTCCGACACGCTCGATATGGGCATGCCGATCTCGCGTACGCGGGCAAACCGCAACCGTGTGATCGGGATGCTGCGCTTCTACGCCGGCATGGCGACCGCCATTCACGGGGAGACGATCGACAACTCGCTGCCCGGCGAGATCCTGTCCTACACGCGCAAGGAGCCGGTCGGCGTCGTCGGCGCCATCATTCCGTGGAACGCGCCGACCGCGGCCTCGATTTGGAAGATCGGGCCGGCGCTGGCGACCGGTTGCACGATCGTGCTCAAGCCGTCCGAGGAAGCGCCTCTCACGCCACTGCTCATCGCCGAGCTCATGGCTGAGGCCGGCGTGCCGGACGGCGTCGTCAACGTCGTGACGGGAACAGGCCGGGATGCCGGCGCACCGCTCGCCGACCACGCGGATGTCGACAAGATCGTTTTCACCGGTTCGACAGCGACGGGCCAAAGCATCATCCGCGCCTCCGCGGGCAATCTCAAGCGCGTATCGCTGGAACTCGGCGGCAAGTCGCCGGTGATCGTCTGCGCGGATGCCGATCTCGAGCGTGCCGTGCCGGTGGCCGCGATGGCCGTCTTCGCAAACTCCGGCCAGATCTGCATCGCGGGTTCGCGCCTGTTCGTGGAGCGAGGCATCCATGACGAATTCGTCAGCAGGCTTGCCGCGTTCGCCGGCCAGTTGCGCATCGGTAATGGCATCGATCCGCAGACGGAGATCGGTCCGCTTATCTCCAGGCGGCAGCTCGACCGGGTGGAAGGCTTTCTCGAAACCGGGCCGGCGGAGGGGGCTCGTCTGGTCGCCGGCGGAACGCGCCTGACGGAAGGCAGTTTCGCCAAGGGCAATTTCGTTGCGCCGACCGTCTTTGCGGGGGTGACCGATCAGATGACGGTGGCTCGTGAAGAAATCTTCGGGCCGGTGATCTCGGCAATGCCGTTCG